>JAJRUY010000067.1 GCA_024277555.1 Gammaproteobacteria bacterium
CATGTTCCCGGAAACCAAGCGCCTTGACCTCCAGTTTGGCATTGAGAATGGGAATGCCCTGCATGTTTTCCCGGCAGATATGTTCAAATACCTGTTCGATCTGCTCTTCCAGCGCTTTCGGATCTTTCATCGGGAGCCTCCGCCAGCCGCATCCCAGCCCGGGAAATATTCCTCTACATCAATTTCCTCTCCCGACATGGCAGAAGAAAGGCCGTCGAGCGCCTTGTTGAACAGCTCTGCTTCTTTTTCACTGATGACATCACGCGCCAGGCCCAGGAAAGCGACGATCCAGGTGTCAACAGGCTGAGAACCGATCAACATCATGTTGACCTGCTCCTCCCGGCCATTGCGATCCCGGCACAGGGCCATGAATTCGGACTCTTCGACAACCTGTACGGGGACGCCTATGCACATCCGGTTTTTCCTTCCAGCGCAGCCTGTCTTCGCCAGTGGCCGATCGCGGGTTTGTCGCGCCTTGCCGGCTCCTTTCCCAGCGCGCAAAGCTCTGCCACCAGCATTTCCACCATCCCGGCCAATCCCTGCTCCGCTTCCATGGTCAAACCAAGCTGATTGTTCAGGGAGTGAGGAACCATGCCGATCACCACCACCTGGGCGGGCGCTTCGCCCTTGAGCATCAGTAACGCCAGGAGATCCGATAGCCCCAACTGGTGATTCGACAGCTTGGTCTGGAAAAAGGCGGGAATATCCTCATTGGCGAGACGCACCAGGGAACCGGGAGGCGCGCCGGTATTCACCGCATCCGCAACGATCAGGTAGTCGCAGCCCCGAATTGGATTGTACAGCTCCATGCCGGTGGTGCCGCCATCGAGAACGGTAACGCCATCAGGAATATGATAGCTGTTCTCCAGCTCTTCTATGGCGCGAACACCAACGCCTTCATCCTGCATGAGTACATTGCCCATGCCAATAATCAGAATCTTGTTCACTTCAGCCGCCCGTCGCAGATTGATGCCAGTGTTCCATGCCCCACGGGAGTCACAGAAATCACCTACAACGCCTTGACTTTGACAATCTCGTTCTGCTCCGTATCCACCATATGAATAGAGCAGGCGATACAGGGATCGAAAGAGTGTACGGTACGCAACACTTCCAATGGCTTGTCCGGATCGGCTACCGGGTTATCCATCAACGACGCTTCGTAGGGCCCGATCTGATCATTGGCATCGCGGGCACCAGCATTCCAGGTGCTGGGAACCACTGCCTGGTAATTCTTGACCTTGGCGTCTTCAATGACAATCCAGTGGGACAGGGTGCCCCTGGGCGCCTGATGGATTCCCACACCCATGATCTCCCCCTTGGGGAACTGGGGCGGATTGAAGGTATCCTCATCACCGGATGCCATGTTATCCATCAGCGCCTGCCACTGAACACGCAGGTTATCGACCATGACACCGGCACGAATGGCGCGTGCGGCATGACGGCCAATGGTGGATTGCAAGGCACTCATCGGAATATCGGGATTGCCGGAAACCGCCTTGATCACGTCCATGGCCTGATTGGTGTATTTCACATAGCCTTCGTGTCCTGCCGCCAGTCCTATGTGTACATCAGCCAAAGGTCCAACTTCGGCGCGTTCGTCATAGAATGTGGGCGCCTTGATCCAGGAGTATTTCCCTTCATCCTGGAAGTCGGTGTACTCGGGATTGGTGGTTCCCTGCCAGGGATGCAGAGCCTCTTCTCCCTCGTACCAGGCATGTTTGGAGCTCTCGGCCACACCCTTGCGGAAATACTCGTCATCCCAGCTGTCGATAGACTTGAATGTGGACAGATCACCATTCCTGATATAGCCACCCGGCAGGTTGTATTTCGTCAGCTTGGTATCCATGGGGCAATCCGGCACCGACAGGTAGTTGGTCACGCCGCCACCCAGCGCCGTCCAGTCCAGATAGAAGGCGCCAATCGCCGGTACATCCGTCATGTAGGCGGATTTGACGAAATGATCGAGTTTGTCGATGAAGCCCTCGATCAGCATCATGCGCTCGATATTGAGTACCGAAGGCGCATCGTGACTGATGGAGTTACTGACACCACCCACCGCGACATTCTGGATATGCGGGCTCTTGCCTCCAAGAATGGCTACGATCTTGTTGGCATGGTTCTGCACATCCAGCGCCTGGAGATAATGCGCCACGGCCATCAGATTGACTTCCGGCGACAACTTCATGGCCGGATGCCCCCAGTAGCCGCTGGCGAAAGGTCCCAGCTGGCCGCTGCCGACAAAGGTTTGCAAACGCTCCTGCACCGCCTTCATTTCGTGCGGGCCATTCAGCGACCAGTCGGAGAGGGATTCCGCCAGTTTGGAGGCTGCAACCGGATCGGCATCCAGGGCAGAGACCACATCTACCCAATCCACCGCAGAGAGATGGTAGAAGTGAACGATGTGATCTTGCAGGGCATGTGCCGCCTGGATGATATTACGGATCAGGTGCGCATTGAGTGGAACCTCCAGTTTCAAGGCATCCTCCACCGCCCTGACAGAGGTAATGGCGTGAATCGTTGTGCAGACACCACAGAATCGCTGGGTATAGGTCCACACTTCCCGGGGATCCATGCCCACCAGGATGTTCTCGATGCCCCGCCACATCTGGCCAGATGACCAGGCCTTGCTTACGCGGCCCTGATCATTGACTTCCACGTCGATTCGAAGATGCCCCTCGATTCGGGTAATTGGATCAACTGTAATTCTCGTAGCCAAAATCGGTTCTCCCAACAAACTTGTTTCTCAAATTAGGCATGCTCTTCACGAGGCAATACCGGCAGCAACTTCACCAGAACTATGTAGGCCATCAACTCAAAAGCGACTACACCCAGGGTAATCATGATCTCCGGTACCGAGGGAAAATACTCATACCCGGGCCCCGGATTAAAGGTCAGCAGAAAAGCATCGAAGCGGTAGAGGGTGCCGGCAAGCAACATACTCATACCCGCAACAAGCAGCATACTTCCCTGCGCTCTTTTTTCCGGGGAAAGCAGAATCACCAGAGGCACGATAAACAGCAGGGTCTCCAGCAAAAACATGAAGGAGCCGAAGTCTCCGGCAAATATCAGTCCCAGTTTGCCCTGCACCGCGAGTACGATAAAACGCACCAGGAGAAACACCGCCAGCAGCCCAACGACGACCTTTCCCAAGCCGGATAACATTTTCGTCTCTGATTCACGTTTGAAACCCACAGTAACCATGGATGCCTCGAATATGACAATGGAAAAACCCATGATCAGCGCCGTCAGCAATGCCAGCAGGGGCTGCATGTGCATGACCTGCCAGAGTGGATGCACCTTGCTCCCCATTGCGATCAGCAGGGAACCCAGCGAGGATTGATGCATGGTGGGCAGCAAAATCCCCAGGGCAATAAAGAAAAACAGCATCTTGTCGAGCTTTTTCAGCCAATCGACCTTGCCCATTTTCTCAAACAGGGCAGGAGCAAATTCCACCGCCAGAACCATGATGTAGATAGCGACACACAACCCCACTTCCAGCATCACGGAATTGAAGTTCCAGTTCCAGGGCAGGAAGATTTCATAGAACTGCCAGAACCGCCCCATGTCGAAGAAGGCGCCAAAACCGCCCAGGGCGTATCCCAGCAGACTGGCCAGCACCGCCGGCCTGACCAAAGGATGATACTGACCCTTGTTGAACACATAGACCGTCAACGCCAGCGCATAGCCGCCACAGGCAAAGGCGGTGCCGACAACCACATCATAGACTACCCAGATACCCCAGGCGAACCCACCGTTCAGGTTGCTTACCGCCCCCATGCCGCCGGTAACGAAGCGCTCGAACATGAAGTAGAGACTAATCAGGAAGATGGCGCCCAGCACCAAAAAGGGCTTGGTAACGATGCGCCCACCCAATGCCTGGTAGTGGCTCATGACTCACCTCCTTCATCCTTGTCTTCCGTGGTATTGCGCTTCACCACATAGGTAAGCCCGGCCAGCGCCAGGGCAGGCAATGCCAGATAGCTGTACAGGGTATGTTGCACGGTTTCCACCACCGAGGATGCCGAACGCTCTCCCAATGCCGGCATTCCCAGTTTGTCGAAAGAGACTGCGGCAATGTGCAGCACATTGGTGCCGCCCGCCTCCTTTTCTCCCCAGATGTGCTTCTTGTATTCCGGCACCTCTTTCTCGTGGTAGCTGTCCGGCTTACTGATATCACCCATGGGATAGTTGTAGATCTCACCAGGCTTGAGCGCCATGCGCCGCCTGGCCTCCTCCAGCAGCAGTTTGCGCGACCCGAACAAAGTCGCGCCTGTGGGGCAGGCCTCGGCGCAGCCGGTCATCTGCCCCTTGTCGATGCGCTCGACACCAGCCTGGTTGCACATCTGGCACTTGTGGATCTGGCCAAATACCTCGTTGTATTCAAACTGGGGAACATTGTAGGGACAACCGACCATGCAGTTGCGACAACCAATACAGGTATCCGGATAGTGAGTCACAATTCCGGTTATCGGGTGACGCTTCATGGAGGTGGTTGGACAGACCGAAACACAACCGGGATCGACACAGTGCATGCAGCTGCGCTTCTCGAAGCAGAAGCCGTCCACCTCGACATCCTTGGTCGATGCATTGCCGTTTCTGTAAACCTTGATTACATTGAGGGTATCGCCCGAAAGATCGCGGGCCGAATCCCAGGCCGCTTCGCCGCCTTCGATGGTTGGAGGCATGCCATTCACCTCCTTGCACATTGCCACACACGCCTTGCAACCCACACACAAGGTCGAGTCAAACAACATACCCACCGCCTTCTCCGCCGGTTCAAGGTTGGGCCGTGCTTCGACAACCGATGCGGCAGTGGCTGCCGCTGCTACTGCCCCGCCCAGGGAGGTCTTCAGAAAATCTCTACGCTTCATGCAGCCTCCTCAGCCTTTATCACCAGAGCCTTCTTTTTCGTCCAGCTTCCTCGATGCCATGGC
>JAJRUY010000005.1 GCA_024277555.1 Gammaproteobacteria bacterium
CCGCCCTTGCACCGATCTTGTTGCCCAGAGACGATATTTCTTCACTCATCAATAGCTTGGGCTATTGATTCGATCAGAAATTCGCCTCTGAACAACAATCTCGGCACAATCATCGGACTTCCAGGTGAAACATCCGGGTTAACAGGCTGTTGAAAAACGCAGTTTTTCGATGGCCTGTGTGCGGTACAAGGATGTACCGCCATTTTCAGTGGCTGTAAGCCATTGAAAATCAAGAAACCGTGAAATCGTATTTTCCGGTTTCGTGGTTTAAAAAGTCCATGGAGGGGCTTTTTCAACATCCTGTTAAGCCAAAACCACGTCATTCCGGCAGGTTTTTAGCCGGAATCCAGCGGTTCGGGATCATGGATTCCGGCCAAAATACCGCCGGAATGACAATACTACGTCGCAAATCAGCCGCGCGAGGTACGAGCGTCGGCTGCATTTGCCTTGTTAGCTGCTGATTTGGTTAATTCTTTGAGTTCTTCTATGTGTTTTTTCATTTCTTCTTTTTGTTCAGGAGAGGCTACCGAACCGAGCATTGCTTCATATGACGCAAATAGCCCATTTGTAATTTCTAATTCAAGGCGCCGTGACTCAGCCATAATGTAACTAATGCGATTTAAATCACTAATTACCTGATGCCCTTCTTCTGCAAGTTTACCAAGTTCTATTTCTACTGGACCTACTTTTGCTTTTCCTGATTCTGATTTTATCAGTCTATCAATGAGCACCCTTATGGGACTTCGTAGTACCAATAAGCCTATAATGACCGCCATTGGCCATGATATGAGAAATGGAACTATCTCTTTAATTTCCGGCAAGTTTGGTTCTCCTTTTTGCAGCTAACAGAGTATTAGGGCTTATTATTAACCCGGCACCAATAGGCTCGGGGGAATAACAGCCACCGGTGGTTGCACATCTCCATTCTGTCCACGATGCCGCAGGGCATGATCCAGCAGCACGATAGCCAGCATGGCCTCGGCAATGGGTACGGCGCGGATGCCCACACAGGGGTCATGGCGTCCCTTGGTAATCACCTCTGTGGCTTCACCACTGGTGTTGACTGTTTTTCCTCCCAGACGAATACTGGAGGTGGGCTTGAAAGCCACCCTGGCCACCACATCCTGACCGGATGAAATTCCCCCGAGGATGCCCCCGGCCTGATTGCTGAGAAAGCCCTCAGGGGTCATTTCATCCCGGTGTTCCGTGCCCTTTTGCGCCACAGCAGCAAAACCTGCGCCGATTTCCACCCCTTTGGCGGCGTTGATGCCCATCAGGGCATGGGCGATATCTGCATCCAGACGATCAAATACCGGCTCGCCCCAGCCCGGCGGCACTCCCTGGGCGGTTACGGTCACTTCCGCGCCCACGGAATTGCCTTCCTTGCGCAAGGCGTCCATATAGGTCTCCAATGATGCAACCTGGCCTGCATCTGGCCAGAAGAAGGGATTGTCTTCCACGCCATCCCAGGAAAATTCGGCAGGCCGGTTCTTGCCGAGGGCGGACAGATACCCCCGCACCTCGACACCGTAGCGCTCGCGGAGGTATTTCTTGGCGATGGCACCAGCGGCTACGCGCATCGCCGTCTCCCGCGCCGAGGAACGGCCGCCGCCACGATAGTCGCGGATGCCATATTTCTGCAGATAGCTGTAGTCCGCATGGCCCGGACGAAAGCTGGCGGCGATTTCCGAATAGTCCCCGGAGCGTTGATCCGTGTTTGGTATCAGCAGACCAATGGGAGTGCCCGTGGTTTTTCCTTCAAATACGCCGGAAAGAATCTGCACTTTATCCATTTCCCGGCGCTGGGTGGTGTGGCGTGTTTTTCCCGGCCGGCGGCGTTCCAGGTCGGGCTGGATATCGCCCTCGTTCAATTCCATGCCGGGCGGGCAGCCATCCACGATACAGCCGATGGCCGGGCCGTGGCTTTCTCCAAAGCTGGTGACGGTAAAGAGTTTGCCGATGCTGTTTCCCGACATTATTTGTCTGCCAGCAGGGTATTGATTTTTTCCATGTCCTGCACCTCCAGTATCCCCGCTGCCTGGCGCAAGCGCAGCATGTTGATCAGATAAACATAACGTGCCCGGGCATGGTCTCTTTGCGCCCGGTAGTAGTCCCGCTGGGAGTTCAGTACATCCACCAGGGTTCGTGTGCCGACCTCGAAACCGGCAGTGGTTGCCTCCAGCGCACTCTTGGTGGAAACGGTAGCTGCCTCCAGAGCCTTTACGGCGCTGATGCTGGACTGCACCCCACGATAGGCATTGCGCACCGCCCGGTCGGTTTCCCGCCGCGCCTGATCCAGCCGCTCCTGGGCGGCAATCAGGTCTGCCCTGGCCTGGCGGGTAGCCGACGTTATGCCGCCACCAGCGTACAGGGGCAGGTTCAGCTGCAAACCGATGTTACCGCTATCCACGTCAAAACGGTTTTCCTGATTGGTTTGAAAAGTGCCATAGCGACCAACCAGATCCAGGCTGGGATAGTGCCCGGAATTCTGCACTTCGATTTCCCGCTGGGCGATTTGCGTCGCATCGGAAGCGGCCTTTACCGCCGGGTTGTTTTCCAGGCCGAAAGCGCTCCATTCATCGATGACTGCCGGAACCGGGGGTTCCAGTTCAAGCTTTCCTTTCAGCTCAGTCAGGGTTTCCGGACGCATGCCGAGAATCTGCCGCAGATCCTCCCAGGCGTTGTCGAGTTCATTCTGCGCCACGATTTCATCTGTGACCGCCTGGTCGTATCTGGCTTGGGCCTCATGTACGCCGGTGATGGCAATCAGACCCACTTCAAAGCGCTGCTTGGCCTGTTCCAGCTGGCGGGCGATGGCTTTTTTGTCCGCCTGTACGAAGGTTACTCCTTCCTGCGCCGACAGGATGTTGAAATAGGCGCTAGCCACCCGCAACATCAGATCCTGCTCCTTGGCGCGATACTCGGCATCCGCCAGTTCCAGCTGCCAGTCCGCCTGCTCCAGGCGGATCATGCGGTCACGGCGGTACAGGGGCTGGAGAAGATTGATGCCCAGGCTGCTGCTGCTGTAATTCTCCCGGCCTGAAAGTTGGGTGTCGCTGCTGTTGTAGTTGGCGTCACCACTGATACTGATATTGGGCAGCAACAGCGACAGGGCCAAGGGGCGGGATTCCCGGCGGGATTCACGCACTGCAGCTGCCTCTCTAAGCACCGGATCTTTCTCCACCGCCATGTTATAGATTTGCATCAAATCATCCGCCACAGCAAGCTGCGAAGTAAACACCAACAGGGAAGTAATCAGGATTTTTTTCATTTTGTGTTTTCCGCTTTCTCAGAAATCATTGGATCTGCCAACAGTTGCGGATCCAGCCGTTTGCCGCGCAGGTTCATACGCCAGTCCAGGTGCGGGCCAGTTACCCTGCCACTGGCACCCATTTCCGCCACGATCTGCCCTTTTTTTACCTTCTGCCCCTCTTTGACCAGGATCTTGTGCAAATGCAGAAAGGTAGATGATAACCCATGCCCATGATCCATGATCAGCGTGGCTCCGGAGTAAAACATGTCCGGATGCGCCAGGGTAACGATGCCATCCGCCGGTGCGCGCACGGGCTTGCCCACTGGTCCGGCGATGTCCACACCATAATGAGGCCATTTGGGCTTGCCGTTCAATATCCGTTGACTGCCATATACCCCGCTTATTCTACCCTGAGCCGGCCATGCAAAGCCTTGCAAAAAGTCAATCCGCTGATCCTGTCTGGCTCGGGCTTTCTTTACCGCTTCCCGGTCTGACCTGATACGCTTCTGATCTTCCTCCCGCGGCGTTACTTTTCTTTCAGGCAGGCCATCGATGCGCTGGATGCGATAGCTGCGCTGGGCAATTTGCAGCTTGCGCACCTCCTTGTCGCCATCCGGCAGGTCAATCACCAGTTCCGACTGCTCTGGCGCATTCCGATTGAAACCGATAATAAAATCTCCCCGGGGCGAAACCGGCACCGGCTCCCCGTCATGGGTAACCCGGGCGCCGGGCGTGGTTTTGCCGAATATCAGCCCTCCCTGGGTGAACTTTCCTTGCAGTGTAACCGGGGCTGCACTGGCCAATGTGCTGAAAAACAGCAACAACAAGAGAGAAATACGCATGTCATGGGTTCATCGGTATCTGGAGACAGATGTATTTTAGCAAAAGTTGATAGAATCACCCGATGAATCCACCCTCCAGCAATCCTGCTGTACGATCTGCCCCCTATTCCTGGGGCGAAATGATACGCATGGTGCTTTCCCACCGCCGGGAGCTGGTCACCGCCAACATCATTGCCGTTCTCGGCACCTTGGCTTCTGTGCCCGTCCCCCTGCTGATGCCGCTGCTGGTGGATGAGGTGTTGCTGGATCAGCCCGGCACCCTGGTGGGCTGGAGCCAGAAGCTGTTTCCGGAAAGTTGGCAGGGGCCGGTTTTGTATATTCTTGCGGTGTTGTTTCTGACCCTGATACTGCGTTTTCTGGCACTTATTTTCAGCGTTTGGCAGGTACGGGAATTCACGCGTATCTCCAAGAACGTCATTTTCCGTATCCGCAAAGACCTGCTGCAGCGTCTCCAGCACTTTTCCATGGCGGAATACGAAGTCCTGGGCAGCAGCACCGTTGCCTCCCATCTGGTAACGGATCTGGATGTGGTGGATCAGTTCGTCAGCAATTCCACCAGCAAGTTCATTGTCGCCCTGCTGACAGTTATCGGCACTGCCGTGGTGCTGTTGTGGATGCACTGGCAGCTGGCACTGTTCATTCTGCTGCTGAACCCGCTGGTGGTGTATGTGACCACGCTTTTCGGGCACAAGATCAAGGAACTCAAAGGCCGGGAAAATCGCGCCTACCAGGCATTCCAGGAAGCCTTGGCGGAAACCCTGGACGCCATCGAACAAATCCGCGCCAGCAACCGGGAGCGCCATTATATCTTGCGGATTATCGACAAGGCGGATCGCATCCGCAGCAGCTCCGCCAACTATGCGTGGAAAAGCGATGCGGCAACGCGCATGTCTTTCATGGTGTTTCTGTTTGGTTTTGACGTATTCCGCACCGTAAG
>JAJRUY010000068.1 GCA_024277555.1 Gammaproteobacteria bacterium
AGAATGGCCCGTTGATGAACAGGGTTTTGATAGTCGGCTACGATAATTTTAATCATGGAGTGCTACGTAATTGTCGGGAATCAGGATCGTGGGTTGGCGCTGGTTTTCATCCTGCCAGGGATAATCCCGGTTGAAATGCAGGCCACGGCTTTCCCTGCGGCGCATGGCGGACAAAATAATCAGTTCCGCCACATCAGCAAGGTTGCGCAGCTCCAGCAGATCGTTGGTTACGCGGAAATGGCTGTAATACTCACGGATTTCGTGTTGCAGCAAATTGATGCGCCGCCTTGCCCTGGCGAGACGTTTGTTGCGGCGGACGATGCCTACATAATCCCACATGAATCGCCGCAGCTCATCCCAGTTGTGCGCTACCACCACGGCTTCGTCAGAGTCGGTAACCCGGCTTTCATCCCAGTGCAGCAGGGGCGGTCGAGGTGATTCCTCCTTTTGCAGCTGGCAGCTGATGTCTGCAGCGGCAAGCTCGCTGAATACCAGGCATTCCAGCAAGGAGTTGCTGGCCATGCGATTGGCGCCATGCAGCCCGGTGTAGGCTGTTTCACCAACTGCATATAAACCCAGGATGTCCGTGCGAGCCGCCTTGTCTGTCCAGATGCCGCCGCAGGCATAGTGGGCGGCGGGTACAACGGGAATGGGGTCGCGGGTGATATCTATCCCCAGTTTCAGGCATTTGCTGTAGATGGTTGGAAAGTGGTGTTTGATAAAGTCGGCACCGCGGTGACTGATGTCCAGAAAAACGCTGTCCAGGCCGTGCTGTTTCATCTCGTTGTCTATGGCGCGAGCCACGATATCCCGAGGAGCCAGTTCCCCGCGCTTGTCATAGGCGTTCATGAAGCGTTTGCCGTTGGGCAATACGAGGATGCCACCTTCACCGCGCACCGCTTCTGTTATCAGGAATGATTTTGCATCTGTGTGGTAAAGACAGGTAGGATGAAACTGGATGAACTCCATGTTGGCGATGCGGCAACCTGCGCGCCAGCCCATGGCAATGCCGTCACCCGTTGCTACATCGGGGTTGCTGGTATAAAGGTAAACCTTGTTTGAGCCGCCTGTTGCCAGCGCCACGCAACGTGCGCCTATGGATTTTACATGGTCGTTCTCCAGATCCAGCAAATAGGCTCCATAGCAGCGTCTGGACTGCATGCCGTTGCCTCGTGGAGTGCAGATCAAATCAATGGCAATATGGTGTTCCAGCAGGGTGATATTGGGGCGCCGGCGTGCCTGGTCTTCAAGGCTCAGTTCCACCATTTTGCCTGTCGCATCTGCTGCATGAACAACCCGGCGGTGGCTGTGGCCGCCTTCCCGGGTCAGATGATAGCCGGATGATCCGGTGGGCGGCTGCTGGGTGAATTCAACACCCTGGTTGAGCAGCCAGCGGATGTTTTGCGGACCCTTCTCCACCACCAGCTTGACCACTTCTTCATCGCACAGGCCCGCGCCAGCGCGCAAGGTGTCCTGGATGTGGGATTCAAGGGAGTCAGCTTCATCCAGCACCGCAGAGATGCCGCCCTGGGCATAGAGGGTATTGCCCTCCACCAGTTCCCGTTTTGCAACCACAGCGATACTGGTATCGGAAGGCAGGCGCAGAGCCAGGCTGAGGCCGGCTGCGCCGCTGCCGATAATTAAAACATCATAATCTGTTTTTTTTGACATAATAGGGGTTAATCTTTTGGGTTTCGACCACAGGGTTCAGACCAATTAAGTATTCATGAAACAGAACTTTATAACAATAAGAATGTCACATTGGCATAAGATGGAAAAGCCATGGGCGTGTGGCTCGGGAAGTGAGCCATGACTTCAAATGCCGAAGCCGACCTCAAGTTGGTGGAACGGGTAAAAAATGGCGACAAAAAGGCTTTTGATCTGCTGGTTCTGAAATACCAGCAAAAGGTGGCGAATATCATCTCGCGTTATATACATGACAGCAGTGAGGTATTTGATGTCAGTCAGGAGGCCTTTATAAAGGCTTATCGGGCACTGCCAAAATTTCGTGGTGACAGCGCTTTTTATACCTGGTTGTACCGTATTGCCATCAATACCGCAAAAAACCATCTGGCTGCCAAAGGTCGTCGACCCCCGGCAGACGATGTGGAGGCGGTAACCGCAGAACAAATGGACTCCGGTGTGAGATTGAAGGAGTTTGATACACCGGAACACTTGTTGTTGCAGGATGAAATTGCCCGTACCATTCGGGATGCGCTGAACGAGCTGCCGGATGATTTGCGTACCGCTATAAGTTTGCGGGAGCTGGAAGGGCTTAGCTATGAAGAGATTGCCCAGGCAATGGATTGTCCAATCGGCACCGTCCGGTCGCGCATATTTCGCGCCCGTGATGCGATTGATAAGAAATTACGACCTTTATTGAATTGAAATCGAGAATGCGCCATGTCTGAATATGGAAACAACCAAGAACAGAATCGGCTGTCTGCTGCTATCGATGGTGAACTCAGCGAGCCGGAAATGCTGCATGTGAGCCACCAGGTCAGCAAGGATCAGGACATCAAGGAAACCCTTGTCCGCTATCAATTGATCAGTGACAGTCTTCGGGGTGAGGAAATCAATCTTTCCTCCCTGGATCTGGTTAGTGCAGTCAGCCAGCGCCTTGCATCGGAACCAACGGTTCTGGCTCCGGAGAAAAGCCGTACACACATGCCCAAATGGGTGCAGCCTGTAGCTGGTGCGGCGCTTGCCGCTTCGGTAGCCGCAGTGGGAATTCTGCTGGGGCCGCAATTCATCAATGGTACGCAGATGCGGGCGCCGGCAAACGATGGATTGCAGGTGGTGGCGCAGCCTGTGGGCGAGGTGATGCCAACTCCAACACTGGTGGTGCAGAAGGAAAATCACTGGAAAACCATCGAGGACAAAACCCGCACCCGCCTGGATCGTTATCTTGAGCAGCATAGTCAATACGCTGCAGCCCCGGGCGGAGTGAAGGGAGTCATGCCCTATACCTCTTTTGTCAGCTATGGCAAGCCCCAGAAATAAGTCGGTGAGAGGCCGGCTGCTGACGCTGTTGTTGTGCCTGTCTGGCGCAGGCCTTGCAGCGGATGAAAATAACACTGCGGCGGTGCAGTGGCTGGAAAAGATGAATCTGGCCGTCATCAGCATGAATTACGAAGGCCATTTCGTATATCAATGCGGCGATTCCCTGGAAGCCATGCATTTGCGCCATCATATTGGCGAAGATGGTCCCAGGGAATCGCTTTCATCACTTACCGGAGTGCCCAGGGAAGTGTTGAGGGATAGTGAATCCATCACCATCATCACCAACAGGAACGGCAAGCTGCACATCTCCCAGCAGCCTGCAGCAGGAAAACTTTCTCCCCTGAAATCCATCCAGCCTGAAAAGTTGCTGCAGAATTATCGTATTACGCTGGGCGGGATAGTGCGGATTGCCGGGCGCCCCGGCGTTGTGGTCAAGCTTATGCCCAATGATGGTTTGCGCTATGGCTATCGTCTTACCCTTGACAAGATGAGCGCCTTGCCGCTGGATCTCATGGTGGTGGATCGTGATGGGGCGATACAGTCCCGCATCATGTTTACCGATCTCAAGATAACCGATGTAGATTTGCTGTCGTTGCACCATCCGGATAAAGAAGACAAGGAAGCGGCAGAATCGCTGATGCTGGCAAAGCTGGGAGCAGGTGCAGGGGATGTCCCGGTTGAAAAAAAATCTGTAGTGCCGCAGACCGGGTCAAATGATACTGCCTGGATCTTTTCATCCCTGCCGTCCGGTTTTTCCTTGATCGATTACCAAAAGTCGCCACACTCTGGTCTGGAGCATTTTGTGTTTTCTGATGGTCTGGCCACAGTTTCCGCCTATCTCGAACCCCTGGACAACGACAAGGCTTTTGAGGGCTTTACCAATCTCGGCTCGGTGCGGGTGTTTGGGCGTCAGCTAAAGGATTATCAACTCACGATTGTGGGTGAGGTTCCTCAGAAGACCCTGGAATTGTTGGCTGCCAGTGTTCAGTATCACCAGCCCTGAGGAAATCCCGGGCATTTCATGAACTCGTATCTTGTGCCTGGAATGCCTGGAGCCTGCCAAAGTGTCCTGCGTCGATTGGCAACGGGAGGATTCTGAAAAATGCTGGAAGAACAGGGAGTGGTTTTGTCTGTCAGCGGCGATACCGCCGAGGTTGTTGCCGAAGCGAAATCAACCTGTGGCTCTTGCGCTGCGAAAAATGCTTGTGGCACTTCTTTGCTTGCCAACTTGTTTCCGCAGCGCAAGCGTACTTTCCGAGCCAGCAATCCCGTAGCTGCCCAGGTGGGCGACCGGGTGCTTATTGGTCTGGATGAATCGGTGCTGCAAACTGCGTCATTGCTGGTGTATGTTGTCCCATTGCTGGGACTGATTGGTGGTGCAATGGCCGGAACCTGGCTGGCCTCAGCGTTGATGCCGGAAATTGCCGAGGCCGTCAGTATCGGAGTTGGCATAGCAGGCTTTTCCCTGGCATTACTGGTGGTGCGTAAAACCAGCTCCCGGTTGTCTGCACATAGTCGTTACCAAGCAAGGGTTTTGCGTGTATTAGGCCCGCAAACTTTCCCTGTTGAATTTGAAAAACTACTGAAAATACAATCGAATGAGAAATAAATCCAAACAAATAACTATCTTCCTGTTGTGCTTTTTTCTGCTGTCCTTAGGGAAGGCGCAGGCGCAAGGTTTGCCGGATTTCACCAGGCTGGTGGAACAGAACGCCCCAGCGGTAGTCAACATCAGCACCGTTTCTCATGGCAAACAGGGTTTCCATCAGTTTCATGGGCCGCGCAATGCCCCTCCACTGCCAGAAAACAACCCCTTTAGTGATTTGTTCCGTCGGTATTTTGAAGAGGGACGAGGGGGTGAAATGCTCCCTGAAGAAAGCGAGTCTCTGGGGTCCGGTTTTATTATCACCACCGATGGTTATGTGTTGACCAATCATCATGTGGTGGATGGTGCAGATGAAGTCATCGTGCGCCTGAACAACCGCAAATCCTATGAGGCAAAGGTAATTGGTTCTGATGAGGGCAGCGATATCGCCTTGCTGAAAATTGATGCGGAAAACCTGCCTGCGGTGCAGATCGGCGACAGCAAGAATCTCAAGATTGGCGCATGGGTGTTGGCGATCGGTTCGCCATTCGGTTTTGATGCTACAGTGACAGCCGGCATTGTAAGCGCCAAGGGCAGGAGCCTTCCCAGTGAAAACTACGTGCCTTATATCCAAACTGATGTGGCCATCAATCCCGGTAACTCTGGTGGGCCTCTGTTTGATCTTCAGGGCAAGGTTGTGGGAATCAATTCGCAGATTTTCAGCCGTTCCGGCGGCTTCATGGGGCTTTCCTTTGCGGTTCCCATTGAGCTGGCGATGAATGTGGTGGAGCAGCTGCGCAAGGACGGGCATGTAACCCGTGGCTATCTGGGAGTACTGATTCAGGATGTTGACCGTAACCTGGCTGAGTCTTTTGACATGAGCCGTCCCCAAGGAGCACTGGTCGCCAGGGTAATCAAGGATTCTCCGGCAGAGAAGGGTGGATTGCAGGTTGGGGATATTATCCTGGCTTTCAATCAGCAGCAGTTGCATGATTCCTCGCAGCTGCCTCCCCTGGTAGGAGCAACAGCCGTTGGTGAGGAAGCGGAACTGAAGGTGCTGAGGAATGGTGAGGAAACCAACCTCAGGGTTCGCATCGAGAAGCTTCCTGCGGAAGATGATCAGCCGCAGTCTGAAAAACCAAAGACGCCGGAAGCGCCCGAGAGTAACAAGTTGGGTCTGGTGTTCTCTGAACTCACTGCAGAAGAGCGTGAGCAGCTGGGTCTGTCCAGTGAAGAAGGTGTGGGGGTTAAAGATGTCAGGGAAGGGCCTGCGGTCGCTGCGGGAGTAAAACCGGGCGATGTAGTGCTGATGGTGGATGGAAAGAAGATTGCGACACTATCGCAGTTGGAGAAAATCATCCAGGATGTTCCAAAAGGCAAGACCATAGCCTTGCTGCTGCTGAAGCCCCAGGGGCCGGTATTTGTAGCCATGCGCACCCCAGAATAATATCCAGCAAGGAATATAGCTGCTTTTGCTGCCGTCTTTGGGTTTGA
>JAJRUY010000006.1 GCA_024277555.1 Gammaproteobacteria bacterium
CTCGCAGAGGCCTTGCGTGAGAAAGGCCGGGACAAATACAAGCTGGGCTATGCACTGCTGTATCTTCAAGAGCGGAACAAGATGCTCGAGGATGTGCGCAAAAAGGCGGAATACTATGTGCGGTTTGGCATGGGTGAAAAAGAGCTGAGCAACCTGCGATTGGCACTGGAAAAAATGCATGAACTGGATGCTGACGCAGATGATTCCTCTTTTTTTGCCAAGGATTAGTTTGTCGGGAATCTGCCGTGGTTTGTGCAATACCTGTTTCCCCTTGACGGGAGTCATCCCAGATCCTGACATAGAAACGCGAAATAATGATTTGTGTTTCTATGTCAGGATCTGGGGTCATGCCTGGTTTCGCCAAAAAGCCTTGTTCATGTTAAAATCCCTCGGTTTACTTCCCAAGAAAATTTTGGTGCAGGAGGTTGTCATGCCTTTTTACGAATACCGCTGTGGGGCTTGTGGGCACGAGCTCGAAGCCATGCAGAAAATGAGTGATGCGCCTCTTCAGAGCTGTCCGGAGTGTGGTGAGCCAGAGCTGGTAAAATTGATTTCGGCAGCTGGTTTCCGTCTGAAGGGTGGCGGCTGGTATGAGACTGATTTCAAGTCTGGCAAGAAAAAGAATCTGGTGGAACCCGCCAAGGAAAAATCACCTGCTGCCAGTAGCGGTGGTGGTTGCGGTGGCGGAAAATGCGGCTGTGGCTGAGGCGGATTGCCGGATTGATATTGAAATTGTGACGCCCCGGCTTTCCGGGGTGTTTTCGTTGTGTATTGCCTGAGCCCCGGGTTCAGGCGTTGTTTTCAGGATTGGATTGATGCGTAGTCATTATTGTGGCGAGCCCGGCATTGCCGAGGTCGGTGAAACAGTTGAGCTGTGTGGATGGGTAAACCGCCGTAGAGACCATGGTGGCGTGATCTTTATTGACCTGCGGGATCGCAGCGGCTTGGTGCAGGTGGTATATGACCCGGATGTGGAAGATGTTTTTGCCACAGCTGAAAAAGTGCGCACCGAGTATGTGCTGCGCATCAAAGGCAGGGTGCGCCGCCGCCCGGAAGGCACGGTGAATCCGGATATTTCCACCGGTGAAATTGAGGTGCTGGGAAAGGAACTGGAAATTCTCAATGCCGCCAAGACCCCACCTTTTGTACTCGATGATGATGATGTTTCTGAAGAACTGCGCCTGCGCTATCGTTACATCGATTTGCGTCGCCCGGAAATGCTCGAACGCATGCGGTTGCGCTCCAATGTGACCCGGTTGCTGCGGGAGTATCTGGACAAACAGGGATTTCTGGATATGGAAACGCCCATGTTGACCAAGGCAACCCCCGAAGGCGCACGGGATTACCTGGTGCCAAGCCGTACTCATGCGGGCAAGTTTTTTGCCTTGCCCCAGTCGCCACAGTTGTTCAAGCAACTGCTGATGATGTCCGGCATGGACCGCTATTATCAGATCGTGCGCTGCTTCCGGGATGAGGATTTGCGCGCCGACCGGCAACCGGAATTTACTCAGCTGGATGTAGAGATGTCCTTCATGAACGAAGAGCAGATCATGGAGCTGATGGAGGAAATGATCCGTGGCGTGTTCAAGGGCGTGTTGGATGTGGACTTGCCGAATCCCTTTCCGCGCATGACTTGGGCGGAAGCCATGGATCGTTTTGGCTCGGATCGCCCGGATCTGCGCTGCCCCCTGGAACTGGTGGATGTGGCCGATCTCATGGAATCTGTGGATTTCAAGGTGTTTTCCGGCCCAGCCAAAGATCCGGCTGGCCGTGTGGCCGCGCTACGGGTGCCCCAGGGATGCAAGCTCAGCCGCAAGGAAATCGATGACTACACCAAATTCGTCGGTATCTATGGAGCTCGTGGTCTGGCCTACATCAAGGTCAATGAATGGTCAGACAAGGGCCGTGATGGTTTGCAGTCGCCAATCCTGAAGTTCCTGCCAGACGATGCCGTCAGCGGCATTATGGAGAGAACAGGTGCACAAGACGGTGATCTGGTGTTCTTTGGCGCCGACAAGAGCCAAGTCGTAAATGAAGCCCTGGGAGCGTTGCGGGTCAAGTTGGGTGAGGATCTGGATCTCATGGAAGGTGACTGGCGTCCCCTGTGGGTGGTGGATTTTCCCATGTTTGAATGGGATGCAGCGGCCAAACGCTGGACTTCCCTGCATCATCCGTTTACCGCGCCCCGGGAGGCGCATCTGGCGTTACTGGAAAGCGAGCCGGGAGCCTGTTTGTCCCGCGCCTATGACATGGTGCTCAATGGCACGGAAATTGGCGGCGGTTCCATGCGTATCCACCGGGCGGCTGTCCAGGCGCAGGTGTTGAAACTGCTGGGAATCGATGAACAGGAGGCGCAGGACAAATTTGGCTTCCTGCTCAATGCCCTGGAGCATGGCTGTCCGCCCCATGGTGGGCTGGCCTTTGGTCTGGACAGGCTGGTGATGCTCATGGCAGGTGCCCACAGCATTCGTGATGTGATGGCCTTCCCGAAAACCCAGAGCGCCTCCTGCTTGCTTACGCAGGCGCCTTCCGAGGTTTCAGCGGAGCAGCTGCGCGAGCTTTCCATTCGTCTGCGGGTGCCGAAGAAAGAAGAAACTTCCTGATGATTTGATTTGCTATGGAGAGGGGCATCTGACGCTCTCTGTGCTAACCCGGATATTTCACCAGGACACTGAAATAACAACATAAGATGATGTTTTTATTTCAGTGTCCTGGTGAAATATACGGGCTAAGAGTTAATGCAGACACCAGTGAGCCAGCGCCCGCAGGCCATCGTCTTTAAGCGGCATGTTCATCCCTGGTGGTGCGCCACTCTCTGAGATTGATGTACTCTACTATACTTGGGGAGGTTACTGAATCCGAACATCCAGAATTGCGCCAGAAGGTACTATTGTCCCCCGGCTCAGGGTTACTGATTGCGCCTGGACGATAACATTTGCTCCCGGATCAAATGTGACCCTGTTCCTGAAAGTCAGGTCTGTTGAGGCCGTGCAGGTAATGTCTCCAGGAAGAAATGTTGTATTTTCCACCGCTACACTTGTTCCGCTGCATCCTTTTGAGATTATCAGTCCGCTCGATCCCGTGCGGCGGGAAGTGAATGCGTCCACATCGATGATGCCGCTGATTCCGGCACCGTTGCCACTCACTACTCCCAGGTTTACGGAATCGATCACCTGACCGGCATTGGAAAGCCCGGTGATGGTTTGCACATCCTGAGTTCTGTCCACTGACAGTTTAATTGCACCGTTTCCTGCTCCTGTAGTCCAATGCAATACGATTGCTCTCCAGCCGGCAGGAACAGGCACATCATTTGCCGCTTCTTTTACGCTGCCATCCCAGGCATACATGCGCAATACAGGCCCGCTGCTGCTGCCTATCACATCCAGAGCAAATAGCTCGATTGAAGCGGAATCCAGCGCATTGAACAGGGTGAATCCCTGGCCATTGGTGAGTTGCGCATCATCTATATAGGCATAAAAGCGTGCAACATACTCCGTAACTTCGGGGACGGTACCTGGGGTAGGGTCTTTTACCCAGCCGGTGGATGTGCCATCGAGGTTGAGCCTCAATCCGCAGTTTCCCTCGTATACTGCAGCTGCATCGGCAGTGACGGCATTTCCTGTATTGCTGTCAACCCAAGCCTGGGTAGAGCAGGCCAGAGCCTGAGCCTGTTGCATTAGGAAGATTCCGGCAGACGCAGTGAGAAAACGGAGGGTGGCACCAATGATTTTTTTCAGATTCATAATTGTATACAAAGCCTTATTAACGCTGATGTGTGAAATGTTAGGGGAATCGCCTGGGGCGAACTGAGGCATGGTTCTCATTCAGTCTGGTATCCCTGCGCCGGTTATTGCTTAAACCCGAACAAGTTGCGCTGCGTCACAGCAAGTATTGTTTTCGGCAATATGATAGGCGACTATCAAAGAAAAAGCACCGGACTCTAGCCTATGACAATGCAAACACGCAGAAAGTTTCTTTTTTCCGCCTTGAGTGGTGCCACCATGGCTTCGGGAGCAGGGGTCGCTTCCGTTATGATGGGTGCATCCGTGTCGGA
>JAJRUY010000069.1 GCA_024277555.1 Gammaproteobacteria bacterium
CTGCACCTTGTACCCGCCCAACTGGTGGATGGATTGGGGCAGCAACCCCAGATGCGCACAAACCGGTACGGCGCGGTCGGTAAGGTGGCGCACGGTTTCCACCTGGGCATGCCCGCCTTCAAGCTTGACCATATGGGCGCCACCTTCTTTCATCAGCTTCCCCGCCGAATCCAGCGCCTGGCGCGGGGTGCCATGACTCATGAAGGGCATGTCGGCAACCAGCAGCGGCAGGCTGCACCCCCTGTTCACCATGGCAGTGTGATACACCATTTCCTCTATGCTAACCGGCAGGGTGCTGTCATGCCCCTGCACCACCATGCCCAGGGAATCACCAACCAGAATCACCTCCACACCGGCGGATTCCGCCAGTCGCGCAAACCCGGCATCATACGCGGTGAGTACGGCGATCTTTTCCTTGGCGGCTTTCATGCGCTCCAGGGTGCTGAGAGTAATTTTGTTCTTCATTTGATTCGTCTCACTTGCTGATCTTTACAGGCTGCAGACAGCTCCCGTATTGTCCCCAGCTCCGGCACCACCAGGCGGGGGGCGAGTTCTTCCAGGGGTTTCAACACGAAAGCCCGCTGTGCAATGCCCGGATGGGGCACCGTCAGACGTTGTTCCCGAATGACCTGTTCTCCATACAATAGCAGATCCAGATCCAGAGTTCGTGGCCCCCAATGCCGCCCCCGAATGCGCCCGTGATCGTCTTCAATGCGCTGCAACTCGTCCAGGAGCGCCAACGGCGCCAGCCCGGTGCTGATTTCTGCAATGGCATTGAGATAGTCCGGCTGATCCTTCGGCCCCATGGGAGAACTTGCATACAATGAGGAAGCACGATTCAAACGGGTTTCGGGCATATCAGCCAGTTCATCCAGAGCCTGCAGAAGCTGCTGTTTGGGCTGGTCAAGATTGCTGCCAAGACCAATATAGGCGATGATCATTGTGCCGGGCGTTTGCGGGGTCTGCGGCGACGTTTGTTCCGGGCGGGGGGCTTGCTGCCGCCTTTGGGATCCAGTCCCTGTTGCTCCTGAAAGCTTGTCCACCAGGCGGCAAGCTCGGGGTCGGCCTCGCCGGATTCGACCCGCAGCAGCAGGAAGTCATAGGCGGCGCGGAAACGTGGATGCACCAGCAGGCGGTGGGGGCGCTGGCCTTTGGTATTGTGGAAGCGGGCCTGCAGAGTCCAGATCTCCCGCATGGGGGTGGAGAAGCGCCGGGGAATGGCGACCTGTTGCACCTGATGCCCGATGACTGCATCGCCCGCCTGCTGCAATGCCTGGTAAAAAGGCTGTCCGTCTGCTTCCAGTTCCCGGGCGATGCGTCGCAACGGCTCCCACAGCAGCACCGCAAACAGGAAGGCCGGAGTGACCGGCTTGCCCTGCGCCAGGCGTTTGTCGGTATTTTCCAGCCCCTTGCGCACCAGCACCAGGGGAAATTCATTTTCTTCGTGGGCCAGAGCCTCTTCGGTCTGGGGGAACAGTTGCGCGAACAGGTTGTAGTGACGCAGCTTTTCAAAAGCGCTCACCGCATAGCCACTGACAAACAGCTTCAGCACTTCTTCATACAAACGCGCTGACGGCACATCCCCCAACAGATGCGCCAGCCGGGTAATGGGTTCTTCCGTGGATGCCTCGATGTTGAACCCGAGCTTGGCGGCAAAACGCGCCGCCCGGAGCATGCGCACCGGGTCTTCCCGGTAGCGGGTTTCCGGATCCCCGAGAAGCCGTAACAGCCCGCACTCCAGATCCTGCATACCATTGCTATAATCGACCACAGAGAAATCAGCAATGTTGTAGTACAGGGCATTAACGGTGAAATCCCGGCGCATGGCATCTTCTTCAATACTGCCAAATTCATTGTCGCGCAGAATCATGCCTTCATCAGATTGCTTTTCCTGCTGGAACTGCATGCTGCGGAAAGTGGCGACCTCGATGACCTCCCGACCGAAACGCACATGCACCAGGCGGAAGCGCCTGCCAATGATACGCGCATTGCCGAACGCCGCCTTGATCTGCTCTGGCGTGGCATCCGTGGCCACGTCAAAATCCTTGGGCTCCCTGCCCAGCAGCAGATCACGCACCCCGCCCCCGACCAGATGCGCCTGATAACCACTTTTTTTCAGACGATAAAGCACCTTCAGGGCAGCTTCTGAAATATTCGCCCTGGAAATATTGTGTTCAGGCCGTGAAATAATTTTGGGGCTATTGATGGTCAGGACACCCTGATTGATTCAGCAAGGGCGCAATGATAACGCTTTTTTTAAACAGAAACGATTCTCAGACCGTATAATTACCTCTTTTTGGCCAAGCTCGGCTCTCCAAACCATGGAAAAGACTTTCGACCCCACCACCATCGAACGGCGCTGGTACCAGACCTGGGAAGAAAATGGCTGGTTCGCTCCACAAGGAGGCGAAAACAGCTACTGCATCATGATTCCCCCACCGAATGTGACCGGCAGCCTGCACATGGGTCATGCCTTCCAGGACACCATCATGGATGGCCTGACCCGCTATCACCGCATGAAAGGCAACAACACCTTGTGGCAGCCGGGCACAGACCATGCCGGCATCGCCACCCAGATGGTGGTGGAGCGTCTGCTGGAAGCTGAGGGCAAGACACGCCACGACTTGGGGCGGGACAAGTTCATCGAACGTGTCTGGCAGTGGAAGCAGGAATCCGGCGGCACCATAACCCGCCAGCTGCGGCGCATGGGCGCTTCCCTGGACTGGGAACACTAACGCTTCACCATGGACGAGGGTCTATCCGAAGCAGTGCGCGAGGTCTTTGTGCGCCTGTATGAGGAAGGCCTCATCTATCGCGGCAAGCGTCTGGTGAACTGGGATCCGGCGCTGCACACCGCAGTGTCCGATCTGGAAGTGCTGTCAACGGAAGAAAACGGCCATCTGTGGCACATGCGCTACCCGCTCACCAATGGTACGGGGCACTTGGTGGTGGCCACCACCCGGCCGGAAACCATGATCGGCGACTGCGCCGTGGCCATTCATCCCAATGACGAACGTTACAAGCACCTGCTGGGTGAGTTTGTGGAACTGCCTCTGACCGGCAGGAAGATCCCCATCATCGCCGATGAGCATGTGGATCCGGAATTCGGCACTGGCTGCGTAAAGATCACCCCGGCCCATGATTTCAATGACTACGAAGTCTGGCGCCGCCACCGGGACGAGAACGCCATAACCGAACAGCCCCATGGCGGCCTCATTAACATCTTCACTGTAGATGCCGCTATCCGCGCCAACGAGACTGATGACCAGAACCTGATTCCGGAAAAA
>JAJRUY010000070.1 GCA_024277555.1 Gammaproteobacteria bacterium
CCTTGCACCGATCTTGCTGCCCAGAGACGATATTTCTTCACTCATCAATAGCTTGGGCTATTGATTCGATCAGAAATTCGCCTCTGAACAACAATCTCGGCACAATCATCGGACTTCCAGGTGAAACATCCGGGTTAGCCCTGCATCAATATACATCGGGTGAATCGCTATCCCGAACCGGAAAAATCCCACTGCCGCCAAGCTTCATAGGCAACCACCGCCGCCGCATTGGAGAGATTCAGGCTGCGCTGATCGGGCAGCATGGGCAGACGCAGGCAGCGCGAGGCTGGCAAGCTGTCACGAATACTTGCCGGCAGACCCCGCGTTTCCGAACCGAACAGCAATACATCTCCAGGCTCGTAGGCAACGCTTGCATGGGACGCATAGCCCTTGGTGCTGAACGCAAACACCCGCGGCTGATCGAGACTGTCAAGCATCTCTTCATAGGAGCCATGCTGCTCTACTCCCACAAATTCATGATAGTCCAATCCCGCCCGCTTCAGCCGGGAATGATCAAGCTCGAAACCCAGCGGCCTTACCAGATGCAGCCTGCAGCCGGTATTCGCGCACAAACGGATGATATTTCCCGTGTTTGGAGGTATCTCTGGCTGATATAATACAAGATTAAACACTATCTGCTCCCTGGAGTCTGACAATGAGCGACCCCCGGCTTGCCGTGGATTTTTGTGGGCTGGAATTTCACACACCGCTGGTGCTGCTTTCCGGTTGCGTGGGGTTTGGCGAAGAATACACCCGTGTGGAAGGTTTCTCCAATCGCGATGCCGGTGCCGTGTGTCTGAAAGGCACTACCGGCGCGGCGCGGCTCGGCAACGCCCCGCACCGGATATGCGAAACCCCCGGGGGCATGCTCAATGCCATCGGTTTGCAGAATCCAGGGGTCGATCATGTGATTTCGGTGATCCTGCCACAGCTGGATTTCAAGGAAACCCGCTTCATCGCCAATGTTTCTGGCTCCACCCTGGAAGAATACGCTGAAGTCACCCGCAAGTTCGATGATTCACCCGTGGATGCCATCGAGATCAACATTTCCTGCCCGAACGTAAAGGAAGGAGGCGTAGCTTTCGGCAACGACCCGGAGATGTCCGCCCGGGTGGTGGAAGTATGCCGCAAAGCCACGGACAAACCACTGATTACCAAGCTCTCCCCCAACCAGACCAATATTGCTTTTAATGCAAAACGCTGTATCGAGGCCGGCACCGATGGCCTGGCGGTAATCAATACACTGATGGGCATGGCCATCGATATTGAAAGCCGCTCACCAGTCATCGGCAACAACCAGGGTGGGCTGTCCGGGCCTGCCATAAAGCCAGTGGCGCTGCTCAAGGTGCATCAGGTATACCAGGTTGCCAGAAAACACGGCATCCCCATTATCGGCCAGGGAGGGATCACCAGCGCCGAAGATGCCCTGGAATTCCTCATCGCAGGCGCCAGCGCCGTGGGTATAGGTACAGCACTGTTCTATGACCCACTGATCTGCAGCAAGATCAACACCGGCATTCTGGACTATATTGAACGCCAGCAACTGGCCAATATCGGGCAGATAACTGGCAGTTTGCGCCTCAACGACACCTCCGCTTTGAAATGCGGCTGTTAAGGATAATCTCCGGATGAGCAGCGCCACCGAACCAGCAGATACCCAACCCGTAGAAGAGCTGCGGCGGTTTATGACACTTGCCGACCTGTCTTACGACAAGCTGCTGGAAATTGCCGAGCAGGCGCAATGGCTGAAAGCAAAAAAGCGCTCCCAGCTGATGGATTTGGGCGACACCGAAGCCAGCAGCCTGTTCCTCCTGCGGGGCAATGTCCTGATGGAGGCAGCAGACGGACGCCAGCGGGTTATCAAGCACACCGATACGGCAGCCCGATCACCCCTTTCACGCCTGCGCCCCAGCCGCTATCGCGTGTCCGCACTTACACCGGTGCAATACATCAAGATCAGCAATGCATTGCTGGACGAGCTGGCGGATCTGGACGATTCTTCGGAAATGATCTCATCCCATTACCTGGTTGATGAAACCAGCGAGGGAAATGCAGACTTTTCCACCCAGGTAGTTGCACATATCTATGAAGATCTACAGAAACATGTGTTGCTGATGCTGTCCTGGCACCCTGTTGCCCTGAGCGTCAGCCGCCAGATCCTGGCGCAACCGAAAGATATTTACGCAATTGCCAGGTGGGCCATGCTCGACCCGGTGCTTTCCCTCAAGTTCATGAAAGCCGCCCAGTTCCAGCACCGGCCTGGTGGTGCCGTGCCCAGTGTTGCTTCTGCCACATCACAGATGGGTTCACAAAAATCCCGCAAACTGGCCTTCATGAATGTGTTCAGGGAATCACGCGACCCACGCGCACTGGTTCTCCAGGAGGCTTTCCGCAACGCCTGGGAGCGCAGCATCAGCGTTGCCGCAGTTGCCAAACGGCTGGCCCGGGAACTGGGCAAAGAAGATCCTGGCGAAGCCGAACTGGCAGGGTTGCTGCACAATGTGGGAGAAACAGCCATCATCAGCTACGCCTACAGTTTCTACCGGGAGATCTCTCTACAGGAGCTGCATAGCTGCACCCTTATGTTCGGCAAGGAAACCGGTCGCATGGTGCTGTCGCACTGGAATATATTCCACTCTCTGGCACAGAATATCTGTGATGCGACCGAGTGGCTGCATGACCACGGCAGCAAGGAACCCGACCTGTCGGATATCGTCATCGCCGCCCGCGCCTGTGTACAGATCAGCCGTAAAGATGAGGGCAATCCACCACCACCCTTGCCGCAGATCCCCGCCCTGAAAAGGCTCGGGCTGGATACGCCAAACAGCATACTGGCAACAGAATTGCGAACCTTTGCCGACGATCATCTGGAAGAAGTCAAACAAAAGCTCGGTATTGAATAGTCAACCTCGCAAGCCCAGATCCTGACATGGAAACGCGAAATAATGTGCAGGATTTATGTGTCCATGTCAGGATCTGGGCGCAAATGTTCGATGTACTTCGGCATGTCCTCACACACCAGCCGCACCCCTTCCGCCTGAACCCGTATACGCAAGCCGCTGCCTTCAACGCCAAGGTCGCAATGCGCCTGGCCACGGCTTTCCAGTGGAACAGGGATCATATCCCTGTAGGTATAGATGTTTTCCCCCACATCTCCTCCATGACATATCCCGGGGAACTCCAGGGTTCCCCCTTCCAACAGCTCTCCATTTTCAAAAACCAGTTCAATATTCTGCCGCCACTTGGTACGCTCATCAGATCCGGTCATGGTTTTGATCAGGTAGGCAGGCTCGAAGCGTATACGCACCTCATCATCAATGAGCCTGATATCCGTGATCCTGGAGCCGGGCAATTCAATGCTGGTCAGATCCACCTTGTTTGGGCCTCAAAATCTATGTTTATCGAATTATTCATCATTCTAGCGCTGCTGGCACTGGTCATCGCCTTGCTGAAACCATGGAAATGGTAACAGTGGCTATTGGATGTCCTTCAACTTGCGTGTGAGGGTGTTTCTGCCCCAACCAAGCAGTTGCGCGGCCTCCTGCTTGCGATCGCCCGTAGCCTGCAATGCCGCCTTGATCATGGCGGCCTCCACCTCATCCAGCAGCCCGCTTCGCCCCTCTTCATGGCAAGCCTGCACCCAGTTTTGCAATGCGGTCTGCCAGTCACCCGGTACTTGTTGCGATGGCTGCCGGTCAACACCATCAGTGGTGATTTCCGGGGGCAGATCCCGGGAGTGAATGTCCTTCCCGGATGCCATTACCGTCAGCCAGCGCGCCGTATTCTCCAGCTGCCTGACATTGCCCGGCCAGGAAAAAACCTGCAGTTGCGCCAGCGCATCCGGTTTTAGCTGCTTGGCATCAACATCCAGCTCAAGCGCCGCCTTGCGCAGGAAATGATCCATCAGCAAGCTGATATCCTCACGCCTTTCACGCAAGGGAGGGATGTGGATGCGAATCACATTCAGGCGGTGAAACAGGTCTTCCCGAAACAGCCCCCGGGTGACCAGTTGTTCCAGATTCTGATGGGTTGCGGCGATGATGCGTACATCGGCTTTTACGGTGCTGGCACCACCCACACGGTAGAATTCACTATCGGCCAGCACCCGCAAC
>JAJRUY010000071.1 GCA_024277555.1 Gammaproteobacteria bacterium
AGCGCGGGGCTGGCCAATCTGTATGTGGCCTACAACTTCTCGGAAAGCACCTGGGTCGATTTCAAGCTGTTTGGCATGCTGGGCATGACCTTGGTTTTCATCCTGCTGCAAGGCCTGTATCTGGCCCGACATATGCAACCACTGGGGAAAAAACAAAGCTAAATGTTATATTGCATCATGGGCACTGACAGAGATGATAGCCTGCAGGACCGTATGGCAGCACGCCCCGCACATATTCAACGCCTGCGCCAGCTGCAATCGGAAGGCCGCCTGCTGCTTGCCGGGCCCAACCCAGCAATCGACGCCGAAGACCCGGGCGAGGCAGGCTTCACCGGCAGCCTTGTGGTTGCTGAATTTTCCAGCCTGGAGGAAGCCGAAAGCTGGGCTGCAACCGACCCTTATGTATCATCAGGCGTGTATAAGCACGTCTCCGTCAAACCTTTCAGGAAAGTATTCCCAGAATGAAAATAATTACCCGAAGCAAAACCAAGACCCTGGTCATTTCTCTGTTTCTGGCTGGAGCACTGCAAACCAGTGTGCAGGCCGAAAATGCCCAGGAAAACACACAAACTGCAGCGCCTCAGCCAACCGGCCCACAAACCCTAGTGACCATCAACGGGCAGGATATAACCGACCTTGAGACCCTGGCATTCAACGCCCTGCAAGGCGGGCAAAGCAGACTGGACAGCCAACAGGCGCAGGTACAATTATTGAACCAGTTGGTGAACACAGTTCTTTTGGCACAACAGGCACGAAAAAACGGCGTGGACAAACTGCCCCAGGTTGCTGCCGCCATGAAAATGGCGGATATCCAGGTGCTTGCGGAGGCTCAAGTCAACTCTTTCTTTGAAAAATCCCCTGTAAGCGATGAAGAAATCAAGGCTGCATATGACCAGAAATTTACTGCCGAAAGCCTGCAGGAATACAAGGTTCGTCATATTCTGGTGCAGGAAGAAAAGCCGGCGAAAGAGATTATCGACGCTCTTGCAAAGGGGGAGGACTTTGTAAAGCTGGCAAAGGAGCACTCGCTGGATAGCAGCAAGGACACCGGTGGTGAATTAGGTTGGATTGGTCGCAGCCAGGTGGTTAAGCCTTTTGGTGATGCCCTGACCAATCTTGAAAAAGGCGAATACAGCACTGCCCCGGTACAAACCCAGTTTGGCTGGCATGTCATTGAAGTGGTGGATATTCGCACCCAGGAACCACCTCCCCTTGAGCAGGTAAAAGATCAGCTCAAGCTGCAAATCCGGCAACAAAAGTTGGCACAAATGGTTACCGAATTACGCAAATCTGCGGAAATCAAAGTGGAAGGTGCACAACAGGCTCCTGCTGCTACAGCCGAAAAGATCACGGATCCAGCAGCCCAAAAATAGAGAGCAGCGGCGCTCCGCTCGCTCAGGGCGCCGCTTACTAGCCCGCATTTCTCACCGGAGTTCGGGAATTCCGGTGAGAAATGCGGGCTAAGCTGCTGTCAATCAAACAGCGTATCCATATCATAACCCTGCTGCTCAAGAATCACCCGCAAGCGCTTGAGGGCGTCGATCTGAATCTGCCGCACCCGTTCCCGGGTGACACCCAGCTCCACAGCAACCTGTTCCAGGGTTGAATTGTCGTATCCCTGAAGTCCGAACCGGCGCCTCACCACTTCCCGCTGATTACTGTTCAGCTTATCCAGCCATTTTTCGAGGTGGGCATGAATGTCTTCTGCCTGCAAATGCTCCGTCGGCTCTTCAACAGAATGGTCTGTTATAACATCGACGAAAGGCTTGTCCCCTTCCCTGCCATAAGGCATATCCACCGAAGTTATGCGTTCATTGAAACCCAGTATGCGTTCTACATCCTGCAAGGGCTTGTCCAGCAATTTGGCAATATCCTCAGCACCGGGATCACGATCAAGCTGTTGGGACAGCTGGCGGGCAGCCCGAAGATAGGTGTTGATTTCCTTTACCACATGAATCGGCAAGCGAACGGTGCGGGCCTGATTCATGATCGCCCGTTCAATGGTTTGCCTGATCCACCAGGTAGCATAGGTGGAAAAACGAAAGCCACGTTCAGGATCAAACTTTTCTACAGCCCGGATCAGACCAAGGTTTCCTTCCTCGATGAGATCCAGCAGCGGCAACCCCCGGTTCAGATAGCGCCGTGCGATTTTAACCACCAGGCGCAGGTTGCTTTCTATCATGCGTTTGCGCGCTGCATCATCTCCTTTGCCAATAGCCCGCGCCAGCTCAATTTCTTCTGCTGCTGTCAGCAGTCTGGATGCGCCTATCTCCCGTAAATAGAGACGGGTTGCATCCAAAGCTTCTTCCTCGCCTGCGGTGCCATCTCGCACCTGTTCCCTGGCATCCGTTTTACTGTTCTCCTTTTTTTCTGTCATATATTTCACCCGCAAGTGCAACGGCCATTCCTGCCTGTTACACGAAGCATCCAGCCAATTGCCTGGATCAGCAGGTTCAGGAGTTATCCACGAGGCAGATAGACCAGCGGATCCACGGGTTTTCCATAACGCCGAACCTCGAAATAAAGCAGCGCACTTCCCTGGTTGGTAATACCCATATTCGAAATATGCTGGCCTCTTTTAACCGCGTCCCCCTCTTTTACCAAAAGATTGCTATTGTGCCCGTAAGCGCTCAAATACTTCTTGTTGTGCTTGATGATAATAAGCTGCCCATAGCCTATAAGTCCACTTCCCACATACACGACTTCTCCGGCCTCGGCCGCCAGCACTTTTTGGCCTGGTTTCCCGCCGATTTTAATGCCGCTGCGAGAAGCATCTGCTGAAGAATATCGGGACAGGATTCTGCCTTTCGTCGGCCATTGCCAGCGCAGCTTTCCACTAGCTACTGGAGGTGTTTTTTTGTTCTTGGTTGGCTTTGCCACTGGTTGAGGAGGCTTTTTTGGCGTAACCCTGACCACAGGCTTTTTGTTGTTGCTTGGCAGCGGCGCAGTTTTCTTGGGTGTTTTTTCCGGAGCAACATAAGGTCTCCGGGGAGATTTTAGTGGAGAAAGCCTGATCAACTGACCCGGATAAATGGTATAGGGGCTGCGCATATTATTCCAGCGCGCTACTGTCTGGTAGTCCAGACCGGCTCGCCATGCAATGGAATACAGGCTGTCTCCCTTGCGCACCCTGTAGGTTCCACCGGGTTTCTTTACCAGAGGCCGGGGCTTGGATTGCTGACTATACCCGGTCGAAGTGCCCTGACTTGCGCAGCCACCGATCACCACAGTCATCAACAGCAGCACACATCCGGCAAGGATGGTGCGAATCAAAATACCTGCATGCCGGATGCCATTAGTCCGGCAACCTGATGTTTGTATATTTTTCTTATCCACACTCACCAGAATTTGACCATGACAACTGCAATGAAAATGATCGCCAACAGACCCCACCCGATCACATCCATGTATTTGTGCAGTTTTTCTTCCATGGGCTTCCCTCCCCATGCCATCAGGCCGGCAACCAGAAAAAAGCGCCCTCCCCGACCGACAATGGAAGCGAGTACAAAGGGCAGGAAGCTCATGGAAATAACCCCTGCAGTGACGGTGAATATCTTGTAGGGGATAGGGGAGAATCCAGCAATGAGTATCGCCCAGAAACCCCAAGCATCGAACCAGGAGCGGGCACGCAAATATTTCTCATAATGTCCGAACTCATGCAGCAGGGGCTCGATAAACTCAAAAGCCCACATGCCGATCAAATACCCGGCAACCCCGCCGGCTACCGAAGCCAGGGTAGTTAGAAGCGCGAAACCCCAGGCTTTGGCCGGTTGGGCCAGACTCATGGGAGCCAACATTACATCCGGTGGCACCGGGAAGAAGGATGATTCCGCAAAGCTCAGACCCCCAAGATACCAGGGCGCTTTCGGGTGCCGCGCCCATTGCATGGCGCGGGCATACAAACCGGAAAACAGTTTCAACCTAAAATCCTCGGTTGGACAGACTCGGGTGTGCGTCTGTAGCGTGCTTCACCGGGCATGCGAAAGCAACTATTGGATAACAACCATGTCATTTCAGTAACTTGGCTTGCATTGGGTGCTCGGCTCGAGAGGTCAGGTTCAAGTTTCCACCCCTCCAAGCAACGGCACGAAGTTTACTGGTTCCAGCATTTCGGTATCGTATCCTCTCTCCGTGCGGGTCACCTTGACCAGCGCCTGGGCGCATGCCCCACCAATGGGGAGAATCATGCGTGCTCCAGGGCGCAGCTGTTCTACCAGGGAGCGGGGAATGCCCTCTGGTGCGGCGGTGACGATGATCCCGTCATAGGGTGAAAACTCCGGCAGCCCCAGGCCACCGTCAGAGTGTCTGGGGTGGATATTGCGCAACTTGAGCAGGCGAAAGCGCTGCTTCGCCTGCTCTAGCAGCGGAGCAATGCGCTCTACGGTATAGACCCGTCGCACCAAAGGCGCAAGTATAGCAGTCTGGTAACCGGAACCAGTACCAACCTCCAGCACGGTATCGAGAGTTTCATCTCCCAGCAGCGCTTCTGTCATGCGCGCCACGATATAGGGTTGCGAGATGGTCTGGGAGCGGCCGATGGGCAAGGCCGTGTTCTCATAGGCACGGCTGGCCAGTGCTTCATCCACAAAAATATGCCGCGGCACTTGGCGCATCACCTGCAGCACCCGTTCATCCCGAATACCTTCATCACGCAGTTGCCGCACCAATCGATCCCTGGTGCGCTCGGAGGTCATTCCCTGTCCTGCTTTCAGATCAGAATTCACAACTTCCGTCCTCCAGCCAGTTCTGCAGCGGTTCAATGGCGGCATGCCGGGTCAGATCCACTTGCAGCGGCGTAATGGATACGCAGGAGTTCCGCAAGGCAAAAAAATCGGTGCCAGGCCCGGCATCCTGCTCCGGGCCTGCAGGACCTACCCAATAGATGGGGCGGCCCCTGGGATCCATCTCCTTGACTACCGGCTCTGCCTTGTGCCGGTGTCCCAGACGGGTGATTTTCATACCCCGAATATCTGCAAGGAGCAAATCCGGTACATTCACGTTGAGTATGGTCTCTGCAGCCAATGGCCTGCGCTGCAGGCGTTCGATAAGCTGTACCGCAACCTGTGCCGCTGTATCAAAATGCCTGGGTGCATGGGAAGCTATGGAAATCGCCATAGCGGGAAATCCCAGGAAACGCCCTTCCGTCGCTGCCGCCACGGTACCGGAATAAATCACATCATCCCCCATGTTGGCTCCGGCATTGATGCCTGCAACTACCATGTCCGGCTCTTCTTCCAGCAGGCCGGTAATGGCCAGATGCACACAGTCCGTAGGGGTGCCTTCCACCCGAATATAGCCATTTTCCATATTATGAGCACGGATAGGCATTTCCAGGGTCAATGAGTTGCTGGCGCCACTGCGGTCACGATCCGGAGCAACCACCACCACATCAGCCACCGTCTGTAATGCATTCGCCAGAGCCTTCAGTCCCGGAGCCTGGTAGCCGTCATCATTACTCAACAAGATACGCATTATATAATTTTAACCGAAAGCGGGTCTGGCCACATCCAGATTGAGCGTTTCCGGGGTTATAATTCTCTCATGGATTCCAAAGACAACAATCCCGATAGTGAGTTCAATACCTTCCGTGATGCCATGCAGGGAGTAGAACCCCTGCACCATGACAAAAAGCCCCCCTGGCACAAGCGCAAGCACCCGGTTCCCCTGGAGTTTCCAGATCAGAACCAACCTGGGGATGAGTTTGCAGATACACTGATGGAAACGCCGGATTTCCTGGAATTTCGCCGCCCCGGGATTCAACACCGGCTATATGCAGATTTGCAGCGCGGCGCACTCAGCCCCGAGGCTACACTGGACTTGCACGGTATGCGCGCCAGCGATGCCCGTCAGGCCCTGAGCAGGTTTCTCGGTCAAAGCCTCAGAGCCCGGCATCGCTGTGTGCGTATCATTCACGGCAAGGGACGGGGATCGAGTCAGCAACCAGTGCTCAAACAAAGGATCAACCAATGGCTGCCCCAGCGCAAGGAAGTGCTGGCTTTCTGCTCTGCCCCCGGTTGGGATGGCGGCACTGGCGCAGCCTATGTGCTGTTATCCAGAAAGTGGGGAGACAACTCATAGCTGCACCAGCTCTCTCATCACTGCAGTGGCATAACTGCCACTGGTCAAACCAAAATTCAGTTCCAGCGCGTCGTTCTCCAGCTGCCATTGCAGATCACTCACTGTAGTGCGTAAAGCACGGCGATCCGCCTCCAGGCCAAAGCATTTCAAGCCACCTATCCAGGCCTGATACTCTTCCAGCGCCTGCTGTTCCAGTTCGGCTGCCAGTCCGACAGGTTGCAGGGCGCGACCCGGTTTGCCACAAAGAGGGCCGGTTATATGTACGTTCTGTTTTTCCAGCCGTGCGCTCAATTCAGCGTCATTGTCCCCGGCCATGAACTGACCTCGACCACCTGCAAGTTGCATCACGTCACCCACAAGCAGCCGGTTCCAGGTGCCGCTGTCAACCCGGGTCGCCACCACCTTGTTGAACAACAAGGAGCGGGCGGCGGACAACCAGATGCTGCGCTTGTCCCGTCGTACTTTTTTTATCTCGCCGGCAAACAGGGCGGCGGCTCGTTGCAGATTATTACCCTCACGTCCAAAGCGTTGCGAGCCGAAATAGTTGGGTACGCCCTGTGCGGCGATCTGTTGCAGACGATTTTCCAGCAAATCCGCATCACCGCAAAACTCACGGATATGTAGTGTAAAGCGATTGCCGCGCAATGTGCCCCGGCGCAATTTTCTATGGTGGCGCTGTGCCTCCAGCACCTGCAGATTCTCGCCTTCCAGTTGATGCCAGTCGGGATCTTCCTTTCCCGGCAAATGCACGGAAAAGGTCTGGGTTGTTACCGCAACGCGATCCTTGAGGCCAGCATAGCTCACATCACGGGCACGAACACTTGCCAGACGAGCGATATGGGTAGCCACTTCTACGGTATTGAGATTGCGTTTTCTGATTCTAAGCAGTACATGCTCGCCGGAGCCAGAGGGCTCGATCCCCAGATCTTCATCCACCTGAAAATCTTCAGGTGAGGCGCGCAGCACACCGCTACCGACAGGGCCACCCCAGGCAAAAGGCAGATCAGTTGTAGGATCAGGCATAAATGGCACTATCTCGCAACAACGCCACAGGCATCATTCTGGCGCACGACTCCACGGATGGAGGCACTTTCCTGGATCCCGGCCTGCGCCGGGATGACCAACAACTTTGCCCGGCACCATCGAAATCAGGCATGGATCATAACAACCGCATGTGCGGCAATGCCCTCGCCCCGACCGGTAAAACCCATCTTCTCGGTGGTGGTGGCCTTGATGTTGACCAGGGAAGCCTCGATGCCAAGATCTTCGGCAAGGCAGCTTTGCATGGCTTCAATATGCCCGCTCAAGCGAGGCTGCTGGGTGATAACCGTGGCATCGACATTGCCCGGCTTGAATCCCCGCTGCTGCAATTCATCCACCACCTTGCGTAGCAATATTCGACTATCGATACCCTCGAGAGCCGGATCAGTATCAGGAAAATGCCTGCCAATGTCGCCAAGTCCTGCGGCGCCCAGCAAGGCATCGCACAGGGCATGGATGAGCACATCACCATCGGAGTGGGCGATCAGACCCTGGTCATGGGGAATCGCCACACCTCCCAGCACCACATGGTCACCGGAACCAAAACGATGGGCATCGTAACCGTGGCCAATACGCATGGGCGTTACTTGCGTTTGACGTGTTTTATCAGTCGGCGGCGTTTCTGCTGCTGACGGACATTGAGTTTGTTGCGCCGTCCCTTGAAGGGATTGTCACTGGTGCGGAATTCGATACGCACCGGCGTACCCCAAAGCTTGAATGCCTTGCGAAAGCGGTTCACCAGAAAACGCTGGTAGGTGAGGGGAACAGATTCAGTCTGGTTGCCGTGAATGACAATGATGGGCGGATTCTGCCCCCCCTGATGGGCATAACGCAGCTTGATGCGCCGCCCCCTAACCATGGGTGGCTGATGCTCCATGATCGCCTGCTCCAGAATAGTGGTCAGATCGGATGTCTTGAGATCCCGGGTGGCGGCACGATAGGCAGCATCCACGGCTTTCATCAACTGCCCGACGCCAGTGCCGTGTAGCGCCGAAATAAACAGCACTTCGGCAAAGGACAGAAAAGGCAGCTTGCGTTCCAGTTCAGATTTGATGCGCTCCCGCTCATCGCTGTGCAGTCCATCCCATTTGTTGATCACCACCACCAGGGCGCGACCGCTATCTACCACATGCCCTGCCAGGGTAGCGTCCTGCTCGGATATTCCCTGGTGGGCATCGAGCACCAGCAGCACTACGTTCGCCTGCTCCATGGCCTGCAGGGTCTTGATGATGCTGAATTTTTCGATGACCTCCGCAACTCTGGCACGACGCCGCACACCGGCGGTATCCACCAGGATATAGTGCCTCCCCTGATGCTCGAAAGGCACCTGAATGCTGTCACGGGTGGTGCCCGGCTTGTCGAAAGCCACCAGACGCTCTTCACCCAGCAGCTGGTTGATCAGTGTGGACTTGCCCACATTGGGACGACCGACAACGGCAATTTGTGTATCCCGCTGCTCCGAGGCATCTTCTTCCTCTGCAGGAGGAAATGCCTTCAGCACGGTATTGACCAGGGGTTTCACCCCTCTTCCGTGGGCTGAGGATATGGCAACCGGATCGCCCAGCCCCAGGGCGTGAAATTCGGCGCCGGCGATATCACTGTCGAGAGACTCTGCCTTATTTGCCACGACAGTGATAGGCTTGCCGGTTTTGCGCAGCTCGGCGGCAATCTGCTCATCCGCACCCGCCAGCCCCTCGCGGGCGTCCACCAGATAAAAGACATGATCGGCTTCTTCGATAGCCAGGCGCACCTGTTTGTCCATCAGCGCTTCCACGCCTTCCCGCTCACCACTGATACCGCCGGTATCCACTACCACATAGGGGCGATTACCGATGCGCCCCACACCATACTGCCGATCACGGGTAAGCCCGGGCTGATCAGCCACCAGGGCATCCCTGCTGCGGGTGAGGCGATTGAACAGCGTGGATTTACCCACATTGGGTCGACCTACCAGGGCGATGACGGGAAGCATGGTTTATTCCGGCAGCCTCAGGGCTGTCAGTTTGCCATCACTGGCGAGTACATAGAGAGTATCGTCGACGACCAGGGGCGCGGCGACAATGGCACCGCCAACACGCTGGCGCGCCGCCATGGATCCGTCTTCTGCGGACAGCCAGTGCAGGTAACCTTCAAAGTCACCAACAACGGTAAAGTCTCCCTGCAACGCAGGCGCACTCAAGGCGCGGTTCACCAGGGCTTTTTGCCGCCAACGGGCAGAACCAGTATCCGGATCCAGTGACCAGACGAAGCCCTGGTCATCGGTAACCGCCAGTTGCTGCCAGTTCACCGCCATATTGTTGTATACGGAAATCTTGCGCTTCCAGAATATGTTGCCGCTGCCTTCTCCCAGTGCTGCCACATCCCCCTGGTAGGCGCCAGCATATACGCTGCCACCATAGAGCAGAGGGTCGGTATCCACATCCACCATTCGCTCCAGATCGGAACGGCCGCTGGGCACAGTGACATGGCTTTCCCATTCGATTGTCCCTGAATCCAGGGACAGGGAAATCAGTTTTCCACCAGCCAGGCCACAATACACGCTGCCACCGCTGATCACCGGGGAACTGCTGCCGCGCAAGGTCAGCACCGGAACCTTGTGATCGTACAACCACAGCTGCCCACCGCTGGCGGCATCCAGCCCGAACAGCTTGCCATCGCCGGCATGCACCACTACCACGCCACTGCCAATAGCCGGCACCGCCAGAATTTCACTGCTCAGATCCCGGCGCCAGAGTTCCTCACCCGTGCGGGTATCAAAAGCCGCCAGCTGTCCTTCCGTTGTGCCTATTGCAAGCAGACCGTCCGCAACCCCGGGGCCAGCGGATACCGGCAGTCCGGTTTCCACCCGCCATATCAGCTTGCCGGTATCAGCTTCTACAGCAAACAGGTCACCATCTGCATTGGCGGCATAGAGTATTCCTTCATCGACTGTGGGTTTGAGGCGATTCAAATCATCAGAGGCATCGCCGATATCCATGCTCCAGATCTGCCTTGGCTGGATGGTGGCGGTGAAATCCACCAGCTCCGCAGGTTCCAGGGCAGGATCATCACCACCGAACCATTCTCGCGGGTCAGCCATGGTGCCACAGCCGGACAGAATTACACTGGCCAGCAACAGCAGCGGCAATCGGAGCAATAACTTCATTGACTATCCACCCAGCCCCATCAGTTTCATGCGGATCAGGCCAGGATTGCTTACCCCTTTTTCCAGCGCCCGGGAAAAGGCAACTCTGGCCGCTTCCCGGTCTCCCTGGGCCAGCTTCACCTCGCCTTGAATGCTCAGAAACTCGCCCTGATACGCATCTTCGGCGGGATTTGCGGTGAGGCTGGAGGCTTCATCATACGCCTTCATGTCCAGCATCAGCCGGGCCAAACGGACTTTTGCCAGCTGGCTGATGGCTTCCTGCTTGCTGTTGTCCAGCACCCATTGCAGATGTGCCCTGGCCTTGTCCTTATTTTCTGCATTGTATTGCAGTTGCGCCAGCTCCAGGGCAGCAAAATCTGCATAGGCAGCACCCTTGTATTCATCGAGCAGGGTCTTGCCCCGCCGCTCGGCAGTTTCCAGATCACCACTGAAAGCCGCCTGGGAAAAACCTTCAAAATAGGCTGATGCATTCTCAGCCTGAACACGCTGATATTCCACCCAGCCCTTGCCGCCGCCAACTACGGCCAGCCCCAGGACAACGCCACCGATGACGGACTTCCCGTTTTCCTTCCACCAACTTTTTATGGCTTCAACTTGTTCTTCTTCTGTCTGATAGGTACTCACTCGATTATTCTCCGCTTATTTCCTTTAGAAACCCTGCCAACTCATCATGATTGACAGAAATCTGCTCCCGATTCTGCCGCAACCATTTTACACCAACACACTGGTTTTTCAGCTCATCATCCCCCAGAATCAGCGCCACTTTGGCGCCGCTGCGATCAGCACGTTTGAACTGGGACTTGAAGCTTCCACCACCACAGTTCAGCTGCAAACGCAATCCAGGCAAGGCAGTGCGCAAGGACTCCGCCAGCATCAACCCTGCCTGAGCGGCATTGCCCCCGGCCACCACCAGATAAGCATGGGGGACAGCTGCAGGGTGCACTTGATCCAGCGCTTCCAGCACCGCCACCAGGCGTTCCACACCCATGGCAAAACCAACTGCCGGCGTTGCTCTGCCACCCAGTTGCTCTACCAGCCCGTCATAACGGCCACCGGCACAAACCGTGCCCTGGGCGCCCAGCAGATCCGTCACCCATTCAAAGACTGTGCGGGAGTAGTAGTCCAGTCCGCGCACCAGGCAGGGGTTGAGTACATATTTGATACCGGCGGCATCCAGTCCCTCGGTGATCGCAGAAAAATGCGCCCGGGATTCTTCTCCCAGGTCATCCATAAGAGAGGGAGCTGCCGCGATAAGTTCCGCCATATCCGGGTTCTTTGAATCAAGGATGCGCAGGGGATTGCTGTTCATGCGTCGCCGGCTATCCTCATCCAGCTGCTCCCGATGCTCCTGAAAGTACCCGACCAGCCGCGCCCGGTAGGTCTTGCGCTCATCTGGCGTACCCAGGGTATTGATTTGCAGCTCCAGTCCGGGTATCCCCAGCTCCCGCCACAATCTGGCGGTAATCAGGATAACCTCCAGGTCGATATCCGGCTCGGACATGCCGTAGGCTTCCAGGCCAATCTGCTGAAACTGGCGATAGCGTCCCTTTTGCGGGCGTTCATGGCGAAACATGGGGCCCTGGTACCACAGGCGCTGGATTTGATTGTGAAGCAAGCCGCTTTCCATGCAGGCCCGTACACAGCCAGCCGTACCTTCCGGGCGCAGGGTCAAATAATCTCCGTTGCGATCCTCGAAGGTGTACATCTCCTTTTCCACGATATCCGTGACTTCACCGATGGAACGCTTGAACAGCTCTGTCATCTCCAGAATCGGGGTGCGCAGTTCGCGGTAGGCATAGGACTGAAAGACCCGGCGCACCGTATCTTCCAGGAACTGCCATAGAGGAGTCTCGTCCGGCAGAATGTCGTGCATCCCCCGGACTGCCTGAATTTTCTTGGCCATTTAGTTGTTCGTTGGGTTGAAGGTTAACTTGGCGACATTGCCTTTGGTATAGGGCGCAAGATCAAAAGGACTGCCATCGATAGTGATGCTGACATTGCGAGCATTGCCCAGCACCATTTTATAAGGCGCTTTGCCCTTGAGTTCGTATTTTTCACCAGCCTGACGCCTGCCTACAAGCTTGAAACTACGGCTACTGTCGCGCACATCGACCCAGCAGTCCCCGCTGAAAAACAATACCACCCGGGGCTGCATGGCAACTTGTTGATCAGTTCCCTCCGTAGGAGTCGACGCCTCAGTTTCTCCGGAAGAAACACTATTTTCAGCTTCTGCTGTTGAAATTGCGGCTTCTTCCACTGTTTCTGGCGGCTCTTCTTCTACTTCAGGAGGAGAGACGGACACCGCTGTCTCCGGAGTGCTTTGCACCGGCACGGCAGCAACTGCCGGGGAAATATCCTCCGCTTCTGCAGTAACCACTGTCTGTGCAACCTGATCTTCCGCCAGGGATTTCTTGTCCAGATGTGATTTCCACCACAAGCCGAAAACCGTAATCAAGGCGATTATGATCGACCAGGTCACCAGGCGCACCAGGCCATGGCTGCTATGAATCTCCTTTTTAATCCCCTGCGCGACCGCTGGAGGAACCGAACAATCTTCTCCCTCCGGGCAAAGCTGCCCAAACTCCTCGAGAACCACATCCACCGGTGCGCCAACCAGGCGCGCAAAGTTCCGGTAGTAACCCCTTACAAAAACCCGCGCCGGCAGAACCTCGTAGTTCTCTTCCTCCAGTGCATTAACCATGACCCGGCTCAGGTGCAGTTGCTCTGCTACCGTCGCAACTTCCATGCCCATTGCTTCGCGGGCCTGCTTCAGGCGCTGGCCGGGAGACGGCCCCACAGCATCCGGTGATTTTCCAGTCTTCTTTGGAGAATGACGCCTTTGTACCTTCACCGCTGCCATGATCTACGCTCAATACTCCAGCTTCTGTGCTTGCTCTGAATCGGGAAACTCGGATTTGAGCAGCAGTTCATCGCTTCTTGCCTGATCCGGGTTTTTCAGTTTGCGCTCGGTCAGAATACTCAGATACAGCATCTGTGCCGTTGGCTTTGCTACCTCCCGATAGCGTTGCAGATAGGCTCTGGTGGACATGTATTTTCCCTGTTCATAACGCAGCTCGGCCATTTGAAAGAATGCCATTGGATGACCTGGGTTCCGCTCCAGCGCTTGCAACAGATAGGATTCCGCCCCGGAAACATCGCCCGACCTTTTGGCGCAGTAGCCTGCATTGGCAAGCGCCACCCATGGGGTTTCATACAGGGGGTTCTGCAGCGCCTTGTCAAACAGAGAGACGGCGCGGGAATATTCCCCCAGTTTGCACAGGTAGCTGCCATACGCATTCAGGATATATGAATTGCGGCCATCCACTTCCATTGCACGCTGATAAGCTGCATTGGCAGGGCCACTTTCGTCCAGAATTTCATAAATCAGGGCAAGCACCAGATGCGCATTGCCATTGCCACGATCACGAGCCACGGCCTGTTTTGCCTTGCTCAGAGCCGTGCGATAATCACCCTGCCGCATGTATTCATAGGCCAGCTTGATATAGGTATCCGCCGCCGAATTATAGGTTTGCGCCTTTCCCAGGTTATCGCTACCAGGATCGTTTTCCTGCCGAATCAGCCCGGGATTGCAGGCCAGCAGAAACATCGGCAGCAACAGTATCAGTAGATTTCGTCTCATGCAGAAAACCCGGGCTGCTGGCGCTGGCGCAGGGAAACCATGCTGCGCCTGCTACGATCCTGCACCTTACCCACCAGTTGACCGCAAGCTGCATCGATATCATCACCCCTGGTCTTGCGCAATATGGACATGATTCCCGCCTTCATCAGCTTCTGGCGAAAGGCTTCGATGCGCTCCGGCGGCGAGGTGCAGTAATCCGTTCCTGGAAAAGGATTGAAGGGAATCAGGTTCATCTTGGATGGCGTACCTTCAAGCAGGCGTATCAATGCCCTGGCATGGGCAATACTATCGTTCACGCCATCGAGCATGACATATTCCCAGGTGACCTTGCGGCGCCGGTCATTCCTGACGAATTCCCGGCAGGCAGGAATCAACTCCTCCAGGGGATATTTGCGGTTGATGGGAACCAGCTGGTTGCGCAGTTCATTATCCGGCGCATGCAGGGAAACGGCCAGACTCACATCGGACACCTCCCGCAGCCGATACAGGTTAGGCACGATACCCGAAGTGCTGATCGTCACCCGGTACTTGGACAGCATATAGGTCAGGTCATCCTGCATCAGATCCATGGCGGCGACCACAGGTTCAAAATTCGCCAGGGGCTCACCCATCCCCATCAGCACCACGTTGGTGGGCGCCTTGCCCATTTTCCGGGTGGCATGCCAGACCTGGCCGATAATCTCTCCCACACTGAGATTGCGGTTGAAACCCTGCCGGGCCGTGGAGCAGAAAGAACAATTCAGAGCGCAACCCACCTGGGAAGAAACACAAACTGTGCTGCGATTCTCGTCCGGCAGATAAACTGTTTCGATACGCTGCCCGTCCGCCAGCTCCATCACCCACTTGATGGTTCCATCCAGGGACGGCTGTTCCAGCACGATTTTGGGCAACCGCACTTGTGCTTCTGCATGCAGGCTTGCACGCAGTTTCTTGGAAAGATCGGTCATCTGATCGAAATCCGTCACGCCATGCTTGTGAATCCACTTCAACACATTGCGCCCGTGAAACGGCTTGGCGCCGAGGCGTACAAAGTACTCCTCTATCGCCTTGCGGTTCAGATCCAGCAGATTTACAGGTTTGCCTGTGGTCAATGTGTGTTCCCGGAAAATATCCCAAAAAAATGATTATTCATACTAAATATAGGAAGCAGGCGATTTTACCTTGCATGGCACCTTTCCGCCAATGAATTCATGCCTGTTTGCCCGGTGGGTCTATAATCATTTTTTGTCCCGACAACTAAAATGAGCCATGCTACTGCAGACAATCACCTTCGGAATCGTCTTTGCCCTTGCTGCAACCGGCCAGTCGTCCATGGAAAATCAGCCACAACAGTACCCGAGCGCTAAAAAGACAGATCACTTCGATATCTATCATGGCGTGCGGGTCAGTGATCCATACCGCTGGCTCGAAAACCTCGATTCACCGGAAACCAAGACCTGGATAGAAGCAGAAAACCGGCTTACCCATGCCTGGCTGAATAAATTTTCCGAACAGGAACGCCTGCGCAAGCGACTTACCGAACTATGGAACCATGAACGCTATTCTGTGCCCTACAAGGTGGCGGGGCGCTATTTTTTCAGCCGCAACAACGGCCTGCAAAACCAGGCGGTAGTCTATACCCAGCGCAGCTTGCAGGATCAACCAGAAGTACTTATCGATCCCAACAAGCTGTCTAAAGACGGCACTATCGCACTGAAAGACGCCGCCGTTAGCCCTGACGGGAAGTATTACGCCTATGCAGTTGCCGAGGCCGGATCAGACTGGACCGAATGGCGTATCAGGGATATCGAGAGCAAAAAGGATCTGGACGATCATCTGAAATGGATAAAATTTTCCAAAGTTTCCTGGGCTGCAGACAGCCGGGGCTTCTATTACTCCCGTTATGATGCACCAGAAGACGGTGACCAACTCAAGGAGGTCAATTATTTTCCCAAGCTCTATTTCCATCGCCTGGGTGAGTCCCAGGCACGGGACAGGCTCATTTACCATCGCCCGGATCACAAGGACTGGTCCTTCAACGGCATTGCCACGGAAGATGGAAAATATCTGCTGATCAATATCAGCCGGGGCACAGAAGAAAAAAACCTTCTCTACTACCAGAATCTGGAACAGCCACAAACCGGCATTCAGCCCATCATTGAAACCTGGCAGGCCAGCTATAAATACCTGGGCAATCAGGGTTCAATATTCTGGTTTTTGAGCAATGACCAGGCTCCACGGGGCAGGATTCTGCAAATCGACCTCGAAAATCCCGACCGGGAGCACTGGAAGGAAATGCTGGCCGAAGCGGAAGACACCATTGAAACCGGCAGCATGGTCAACAACAGCTTCATCATCAGCTATCTTCACCATGCACGGCACAAAATTCTGATCAAGCCACTCACAGGAAAAGCCCGCGAGCTGGAGTTGCCGGGCATCGGCAGTGCCGGGGGGTTCTACGGCAAGCAGAACGCCACAGAAACCTTTTTCTCCTGGACCAGCTTCAACACACCGGCGCGCATCTATCACCTGGATCTTGTCAGGGGAAAAACCACATTGTTCAAGGAGCCAAAGGTCAGATTCAACCCTGGTGACTATGTAACCCGGCAGGTGTTCTACAGCAGCAAGGACGGCACCCGCATACCCATGTTCGTCACCCACCACCGCAATCTGAAGCGCAATGGCAGCAATCCAACCCTGCTCTATGGATACGGCGGCTTCAATATCTCACTGACACCCTATTTTTCCGTGTCCAATCTGGTGTGGATGGAAACAGGAGGCGTCTATGCCGTTGCCAATTTGCGTGGTGGTGGCGAGTACGGGCAGGAATGGCATATGGCTGGCACCAAAACAGAAAAACAGAATGTTTTCGATGACTTCATCAGTGCAGCCGAATGGCTCATCGCCAACGACTATACTTCATCACGGCATCTGGGCATCAGCGGCGGCAGCAATGGCGGGCTGCTGGTGGCCGCCGTGCTGCTGCAACGGCCAGATCTTTTTGCCGCCGTTATCCCTGCTGTCGGGGTACTGGATATGCTGCGCTTCAACAAGTTCACCATCGGCTGGGCCTGGGAGTCCGACTACGGTTCTCCAGAAAATGCAGCGGAATTCAAGGCGCTGTATGCCTACTCGCCCTATCACAATATCAAGCCTGGCACCCAGTACCCTGCAACCCTGGTCATCACTGCCGACCATGACGACCGGGTTTATCCCGCACACAGCTTCAAATTTACTGCGGCACTACAGGCTGCCCAGGCAGGGCCTGACCCTGTACTGATTCGCATCGAAACCCGCGCCGGGCACGGCGCAGGCAAACCCACCAGCAAGCGCATCGAGGAAGCTGCCGACAAACTGGCATTCCTGCGCTATTTTCTGACCGGCAAGGAAACAGCTCATGAATGACAACCAGAAAAACGAACCCACCATGAAGTGGTCCATGCGTCTGGGCACGCTGGCAGGAATCGCCGTGTACGTGCACGCCACTTTTTTTATCCTGTTGTTGTGGATTGCCCTGAGTTACTGGCGCAGCGAACAAAGCCTGCAAGCTGTGATCCACGGCATTGGCTTCATCCTGGCGCTGTTTGGCTGCGTGGTTCTGCATGAACTGGGGCATGCCCTTACCGCCAGACGCTTCGGTATCAAAACCAGGGACATTACCCTGCTGTCCATCGGCGGCGTGGCCTCGCTGGAGAAGATGCCGGATGACCCCAGGCAGGAGATCCTCGTCGCCCTGGCTGGCCCTGCGGTAAACATCGTGATTGCCGGACTGATCTGGCTGTGGCTGAGTCTGCAACAGATAATAATGCCGGACCAACTGTCTTCCATGCTCCAGGGCAACATGCTGCAGCAACTGCTGGTAGTAAATCTGTTCCTTGCCGGGTTCAACCTGCTACCAGCCTTCCCCATGGATGGCGGACGGGTTTTACGCGCCATACTGGCGATGCGCATGGATCGTACCGCCGCCACCCGCAGGGCTGCCAGTGTCGGCCAGGCATTCGCCCTGTGGCTGGGGCTGGTTGGCATGTTGTACAACCCTTTCCTGATATTCATTGCCCTGTTCGTGTGGATTGGCGCCATGGCCGAAGCCGGTACCGAGGAAATACGCTCGCTACTGCATGGCAACACCCTGGCTCACGCCGTCATCACCAACTTTGAAAGCCTTTCACCCCATGACAGCCTGGCTCGCGCCATCAAGCTCACCCTGGACGGCGTACAGAAAGACTTCCCGGTAATCCAGGGCGAGGAGATTATCGGCGTCCTCACCCAGGAGGATTTGCTGCGCGGCCTGCATGAACAGGGAGCTTTGGCAACCGTGCGTGAGCACATGCAAACTAACATTGAACGCGCAGATGTCAATGAATCACTGGAATCTGTAATGAAGCGCCTGCAAAGCTGCGGCTGCCGCCTGCTGGCGGTCACGGAAAATGGCCAGTTAGTCGGCATAGTAAACATAGACAACATCATGGAACTGGTGCGTATTGAGGCAGCGCTAAAAGAAGGAAACCCTGCTTTCAGGGGCTGATCATATCCTCTCTTGGGTATAGCTTGCCCGGCCGCACCAAGTGCCATTCTGGTTTGCCCTTTCTTTGCTTTACCAAGACAGGCAATAACAAAGCCACATTCAGCTGGTATCTGGGCGGTCAGCCGCAATGCACGCTGGTGCCGGGATGGCGGCTTGTTA
>JAJRUY010000072.1 GCA_024277555.1 Gammaproteobacteria bacterium
CGCAACACCGGCTTGTCCGGGGTCAGTGCACTACGGCGGTGTTGAATCAGATAGTCATTTCTGATCATGCTGCGAATGACCGCATCATCCACCAGATCCACCTTCATCAACTCATGGGAGGTGCGGAATCCGTCAAAGAAATGCACAAAAGGCAAATGCCCACGCAAGGTTGCAGCTTGGGAAATCAACGCCATATCCATAGCTTCCTGTACTGATCCGGAAGCCAGCATGGCGAAGCCCGTGGAGCGGGTGGCCATCACATCGCTATGGTCACCGAAAATGGAAAGCGCCTGCGCCGCCAGGGATCGCGCCGCCACATGAATCACTACCGGCGACAACTCTCCCGCGATCTTGTACATATTGGGGATCATCAGCAACAATCCCTGGGAGGCGGTAAAGGTAGTGGTCAGCGCTCCTGCCTGCACTGCGCCATGCACCGTGCCGGAAGCGCCGCCTTCACTTTGCATTTCGATGATTTCCGGAATGCCCCCCCAGATGTTCTTCTTGCCCCGGGCCGACCATTCGTCGGAAAACTCCCCCATGGGGGAAGCAGGCGTGATGGGATAGATAGCAATAACTTCATTGGTCTTGTGCGCAATATGCGCCACAGCCTGATTGCCATCAAGAGTAGTATTTTTTGTTATCATCAAATCAATCCCGACATTTATGCACAGGCAATCATTTTGTACCACAAGCCGTTGCAGACCAAGCTGTTTTCTGGCCTTGTTGATTGAAACACCCCTATACTTTGACAGGAGTCAAAATGCAGACACCCACCCCTCAAAGCAACCAGTGGCTGGTCATGGCACTGGAAATCATGTCCGGCCTGTTTATTTTATTTCTTGGGTTGCTGGCACTATGGATCGTGGCTGTCTACATTGCCGATGTCAGCCAGACACGCCACGCCATCCGCCGCAATTATCCGGTGATCGGGCACTTCCGCTACATGTTTGAAAAGATGGGTGGCTTTTTCCGCCAATACTTTTTTGCCATGGATCGGGAAGAACTGCCTTTCAACCGTGCCCAGCGCACCTGGGTGTATCGCGCCGCCAAGGACCTGAACAACACCGTCGCCTTTGGATCCACCAGGAATATTCGCATACCAGGAAGCGTGCTGTTCATCAACTGCCCATACCCCACCCTGGGGGAAAACGCGGCTCCATCGACCCCGGTTACTATTGGCAAGGGCTGCCCCTCACCCTATTCCGCCCCTTCCTTCTTCAATATCTCCGGCATGAGCTATGGCGCAATTTCCAAACCCGCCATACAGGCTCTTGCCCGGGGAGCGGAAAAAGCCGGCATCTGGATGAACACAGGAGAAGGAGGGATTACTCCCTGGCACCTGCAAGGCGGCTGTGATCTGGTGTTTCAGATCGGCACGGCAAAATACGGGGTAAGAGATGCGAACGGTGCCCTGGATGACCGCAAGCTGGCAAGCATCGCCGCCCATGAGCAGGTGCGCATGTTCGAACTCAAACTCAGCCAGGGAGCAAAACCGGGAAAAGGCGGCATTGTCCCCGCCGACAAGGTCACCAGGGAAATCGCGGAAATTCGCGGCATCAAGGAAGGCTGCGCTTCCATCAGTCCCAATCGCCACCCGGACATCAGCAATGACAATGACCTGCTGAACATGCTGGCGCATATCCGCGAGCTTACCGGCAAGCCCGTGGGCTTCAAGACTGTCATCGGAGACAAGCAATGGCTGGATGAACTATTCTCCCTGATCCGGAAAAAAGGTGAGGACTACGCCCCGGACTTCATCACACTGGATGGCGCAGAGGGTGGAACAGGCGCCTCCCCCATGCCCTTGATAGATGCCGTAGGACTGCCTCTGAAGGAAAGCCTGCCCCTGCTTGTGGACAAGCTCAACGAGTACGGCTTGCGGGAACGCATCAAGGTCATTGCTTCCGGCAAGCTGGTAAATCCGACCGACATCACCTGGGCATTGTGTGTGGGTGCGGACTTTATCACCTCCGCAAGAGGATTCATGTTCACCCTGGGCTGCATCCAGGCATTGCAGTGCAACGAAAACACCTGCCCCACCGGCATTGCGACTCACGACAAGAAGCTGCAGCGGGGACTGGATCCGGAATTGAAATCCGAGCGGGTGGCGAATTATGTGCGCAACATGATCTATGAGGTGGGCATGATCGCTCATGCCTGCGGCATTTCCTCACCCCGGGGGTTTCAGCGCCGCCATGCTCGCGTAGTGCAGGAAAACGGCCTTTCCATTCCCCTGAACGAGCTGTTTCCTCCGGTGAAATAGTGGGCTAACGCCGCTGCTGCCGCAGGTAATTGGAACGGCTGCGGGGCACGGGACGGGCATCAGGAAAAATCAGCGGCGCCAGCTCTTCCAAGGCGCGCTGGTACACCTTGCGCTTGAAATAGATCACCTCTTTGACCGGGTGCCAGTATTTCACCCAGCACCAGTCATCGAACTCCGGCTTCTCGGCGCTGTCCAGGCAAAAACCACTTTCATCGCAGGTCACCTGCAGCAGAAACCAGCGCTGCTTTTGCCCGATACACAGGGGCTGGGCGTGACGGCGGATAAATTTCTTCGGCAAACGATAGCGCAACCAGCACTTGGTGCTCCCCAATATCTTGACATGCTGAGGCTTGAGGCCAACCTCCTCTTCCAGCTCGCGGTACATGGCCTCTTCCGGCGATTCACCTTCCTGAATCCCCCCTTGGGGAAACTGCCATGCATCCTGGCCGATACGGCGCCCCCAGAACAGCCGGTTCTTCTCGTTTACCAGTATGATGCCTACATTGGGGCGAAATCCATCCCTGTCTATCACGGGATTGTTCTCATTCTTAATCTTTCATTGCCTGCATTTTTCCACATCCTGCCCGAACTCCGCAAGCACATTAGATGGAACTGCCTGTCCAACCATACTCCTGTCCCTGCCTTTTGCTCCATGCGGCATAAAGGCAGTCAACTTCAGATCGGCAATGTGGCGTTGCATAGCTGAACTTTGAAAACAGTTTCCGGTATAGTTCACTCCAGTTTTTCTGTTTTCAACGACATACTTATGGCTTTGGTGCTATTCGACCTGGACAACACGCTGCTGGCGGGCGATTCAGACTTTCTCTGGGGGCAGTTTCTGGGGGAAAAAGGACTGGTGGATCCGACTTTCTACAGCGCAGAAAACGAGCGCTTCTACCAGGAGTACAAGGACGGAAAACTGGATATCTTCGAGTTTCTGGAGTTCTCCCTGAAGCCTCTTGCCCAGCGCTCCATGGACGAGCTACACAACCTGCATCGGCAATTCATGCAAGAAAAGATCCATCCCATCATCTCCGAAGATGCACTATCGCTGGTGGACAGACACCGCAAGCGTGGCGACGATCTGGCAATCATCACTGCCACCAATTCCTTTGTCACGGCTCCCATCGCCCGGCAGTTCGGCATTCAGGATCTGATCGCTACAGAACCGGAAATCAGGAACAATCGCTATACCGGCAAGATATCCGATACACCCTGTTTCCGTGAGGGAAAGGTAAAAAAGCTGAATGACTGGTTAAAAAACAGGGGATTGGATCTTGGCGATTCCTGGTTCTACAGCGACTCGCACAATGATCTGCCGCTGCTGGAACAGGTCACTCACCCTGTTCCTGTAGACCCTGACGCAACGCTGGCCTCTATCGCCGGGGAAAAGGACTGGCCGGTACTTTATCTTCACCATGCCCCGCCATCCCCTTAGGAAATCACTGCCGCTGCTTTCACTGCTGGTTCTGCTTGCAATCGGCAGCCTGGGGGTCTCCCTGATGACAGGCAGTGTTTCCATTCCCGCAGCAGACTTGTGGCAGCTGCTCTGGCATGACGACGGCAGTGTGCAATACCGCATTATTCACGAGCTGCGCCTGCCCCGAACCCTGTCCGCCTTCGGCGTGGGCGGGGTGCTGGCTCTGGCCGGGGTTTTGATGCAGGCGCTGCTGCGCAACCCCTTGGCCGATCCCTATATTCTTGGCGTATCCGGCGGAGCTGCAGTTGCCGTACTTGGAGCCATGCTCCTCGGCCTGCCCCTGGCCTGGCATGCCCCCATGGCCTTTGCCGGAGCTCTTGCCAGCATTCTGCTGTTGTTCGCCCTGGCGCATCAGGGCAACTGGAACACTTCCAGGTTGTTGTTGACAGGCGTGGTGCTGGCCGCAGGCTGGTCTGCACTGATCAGCTTCGTACTCAGCCTCAGCCCGCCAATGCAATTGCCGGGGATGCTGTTCTGGCTCATGGGGGATCTTGGCGATGCCTTGACACCCACCCTGCCCCTGGTGGTTCTGCTGATCGGGCTGATCCTCTCCCTGTGGCTGTCCCCGGCTCTAAACCTGGCATTGCTGGGCCCACAGCGGGCGGCGGCGCTTGGAGTGAAGATCCGCCGCCTGCACATATTCATCTATGTGCTTGCGTCCCTGCTCACGGCAGCCGCTGTGAGCATTGCCGGAGCAATCGGCTTCATCGGCCTCATCGCCCCCCACATGCTGCGCCTGCTGGCAGGCAGTGACCATCGAATCCTGATTCCCGGTGCTGCGCTCATCGGCGCCAGCCTGCTGGTGCTGGCCGATACCGCCGCCCGCACCTTGATCGCTCCCATGCAACTGCCGGTGGGAGTTCTGACCGCACTGTTCGGCGTACCCGTATTCCTGTTACTGCTGCACAAGAGCTACGGAGAACGGACATGAGCCGGGAGCTGTTGCGGGTGGACAATCTTGCCCTGTCCATAGGCAATACCTGCGTTACCAAACATCTGGATTTGCGCATCGAGGAAGGAAGCTGCTGGGGAATACTGGGTCCCAACGGCGCGGGGAAAACCACCCTGCTGCATGCCCTGGCCGGGCTTCATCCGGCAGACTCCGGCCACATCAGCTACCAGGGCATGCAGCTGGACGGCTACTCGCCGAAAGCACTGGCCAGGGAGCGGGGGGTGCTGTTTCAGACAGAGTTGAGCGGATTCCCCGGCACCCTGTTTGAAACCGTGCTTGCAGGCCGGCATCCCCATTTGGGGCATCTGGGCTGGGAGAGCCCCGAAGATTTGCAACAGGCAAGCCGGGTGATCGAGCTGACCGGGCTGCAAGGCCTGGAAGGCAGAAACACGCAAACTCTGTCCGGCGGGGAGCGTCAGCGCATGGAAATCGCCACCCTGCTGACACAGCAACCACACCTGGCGCTACTGGACGAGCCCAGCAACCACCTCGATCCCGGTCAGCAGATCATCATGTTGCAGCTGCTGCGAGAGCATTTTGCTGTTGCAGGTCATGCCCTGCTGATGGTGTTGCATGATTGCAATCTTGCCATCAGATTCTGTGATCATTTACTATTGCTCAAGGGTGACGGTCAGCATCTTGCAGGAACAACACGGGAACTCGCTACCCCGGAGAACCTGTCCTGGCTATATCAGCATCCTGTATCACTGCAACAAGTTGATGGGAATACTTGTTTACATTTCCGCTAGACCGAAGATAAAGGAGTACATATGACCCACTTCATACCAAAAATCGCCATCGCTGCGGTGGCAATGCTCGCGCTGGGTGCCTGTAAGGACGACTACTACTATAACAGTGGTGGCGGCTATGATGGCGGCTATGGCGGCGGCTATTATCCGCCGGTATATGACTACGACGCTCCCAGGGCGGAACTGGTGAACAACTGCAAGGGCAAAGTCAGGGAAAAGGTCAGGAAACGTATCGGCTATGGCGCGAAGATCTCCTGGGGAAACATCGATGTCTACAACAGCTCCCGCCGCGAAGCTACCATCAACGGGCGGGGTACCGC
>JAJRUY010000073.1 GCA_024277555.1 Gammaproteobacteria bacterium
AGCACCGCTGTGACCACGGCGCTCAAATCCATGAGCGCGGGAGCAATGGGGCGCTTGCGCAGGTGCAGCACACCGGCTTCTGCTGCCAGAGCAGTGGTGACGGCGATGCCGATATTGATGAGCACCCCCCAGCCGAAGTAATACACCAGGGCGATGATTCCGGGAACCAGCGCCAGCAACACCTGTGCCATTAGGCGGGTTACGTTGTTGGGCAGCTGCCCGTAGGGGGAAGTGTGTACGGGAAATTCCATCAATGCTCCTCGTTTTCCCTGGACTGTCGGGCCTTCTTCTCAGCCACGCGCTTCATGGCCGCCTCGATGGCGGATTTTTTGGGATCAGGGGCGTTGGTGGCAGTCTTTTTCTCCAGTGCTTCCTTTTTCTGGCGCAGTCTTGCCTTGCGCTCCCGCTCCAGGCGTTCCAGTCTTTGCGTCCGTGCTTCATGGCGGCGGCGAGCCTTTTCGGCTTGTTGTTTTTCCTTTTCCATGGCCCAGTTTTCGGTCTTGGCGAAGCGGTAATACTGCACCAGGGGAATATGCGAAGGGCAGACCCAGGAGCAGCAGCCACATTCGATACAGTCGAAAAGATTGTATTCGCGGGTCTTGTCCAGGTCTTTCGCCCGGGCATACCAGTAGAGCTGTTGCGGCAGCAGTTGCGCGGGGCACACTTCTACGCATTTTCCGCAGCGAATGCAGGGCAGTGCCCTGTCCGGGGCGGGCGCTTCTTCCTGGCTGGCCACCAGAATGCAGTTGCTGCCCTTGGTTAGAGGGATGCTGTCGTTACCCAGGGTAAAGCCCATCATGGGGCCGCCGAGAATCAGTTTGTAGGCCTGGTCGGTATACCCGCCAGCTAGCTGTATCACCTGGGGCAGGGGGGTGCCGAAGGCTACCTCCAGATTGCCGGGGCTGGTGATGCCCGCTCCTGTAACCGTCACCAGGCGGCTCAACAATGGCCGTGCCGCTATAACCGCATCGGTCACGGCGGCGGTGGTGGCGACGTTCATGCAGATCACGCCAATTTCTGCAGGGATGCCGTGAGAAGGCACTTCCTTTCCGGTGAGTACCTTGATCAATTGCTTTTCCCCGCCCATGGGGTAGCGGGTGGCGACCTGCACCACCTGCACGTTTTGCAGACCGGATTCTGTGACGGCCCGGCGCATGGCAGCGATGGCTTCAGGCTTGTTGTCCTCGATGCCGATCAGACATTCTTGGGCCTCTGCCACATGCAGCAGGATCTCTATGCCTTCCACGATGCGATCCGCCTGCTCGCGCATCAGCAGATCATCGCAGGTGATATAAGGCTCGCATTCCGCGCCGTTGATTACCAGAGTCTGAATGGGGCGGTCGGGGCCGTGGTTGAGCTTGACGCTGGTGGGAAAGGCAGCGCCGCCCAAGCCCACGATTCCCGCCCAGCGAATACGCTCGCGCAGCACCGACGGGTCGAGGTCGGCGTAATGGGGCAGGGGTTCCGGCAGCTCGCCCCACTCATCTTTTCCATCTGTCTGCAGGAGAATGCAAGGTGCGCTCAATCCTGATGGGTGGGGGACGGGGTGTTCCTCAATGCCCAATACAATGCCGGAGCTAGGGGCATGAATGGGAGCGCCGATGTATTCTGTGCTGCGGGCAATAATCTGTCCCTTATAGACATGCTCGCCAGCTGTGACAACTGGTTCCGCCATGGAACCGATATGTTGTTGCAGCGGCAGGGTAAGGATTTCAGGAAGGGGAACCTTGCCCAAAAATTTTCCGGCGGACAGGGATTTCTTGTCCGGCCGGTGAATGCCTCCATGGAAATCCCAATGCCCTGGATTACTGGTGATCAAGATTGTTGCTCCTGTGCCTCGAGTTCCTGGTCATCACTGTTCGGGAAGGGCCATTTCCAGTTGCTGAGGGTGGTTTTCACCGGCACCATGTCGATGCATTCCACCGGGCAGGGCGGTACGCAGAGTTCACAGCCGGTGCATTGCTCGGCGATGACGGTATGCATCTGCTTGGCGGCGCCGACAATGGCATCCACCGGGCAGGCCTGGATGCAAAGGGTGCAGCCGATGCATTCGTCTTCACGGATATGGGCAATGAATTTTTCCCCCTTGGCAGGACCTTCGTTTTCCAGGGGTACAGGCTCCTTGCCCAGGAGATCGGCCAGCGCCAGCATACCGGCTTCGCCGCCGGGAGGGCAGAGGTTGATCTCCGCTTTCCCTGCGGCAATCGCCTCGGCATAGGGGCGGCAGCCGGCAAATCCGCATTGCCCACACTGGGTCTGGGGCAGGATGGCATCGATCCTGTCCACCAGGGGGTCTCCTTCCACCTTGAAGCGGATGGCGGAATAGCCCAGGAGCAGGCCGAAAGAGACCGACAGCGCTGTAATGGCGAGGATGGCGGTGAGCATGTCAGCCGGATACCAGTCCGGAGAAGCCCATGAATGCCATGGACATCAGCCCGGCGGTGATCAGGGCGATGGCATTGCCCTTGAACGGCTCTGGCACATCGGCGACATTGACGCGCTCGCGCACTGCGGCAAACAGTACCAGTACCAGGGAAAAGCCAACGGCTGCGCCGAATCCATACAGTGCGGATTCCACGAAATTGTGCTGCTCCTGGATGTTGAGCAAGGCCACACCCAGTACCGCGCAGTTGGTGGTGATCAGGGGCAGGAAAATACCCAGCACCTGATACAGCAGCGGGCTGGTCTTGTGCATGACCATTTCGGTGAACTGCACCACCACGGCGATAACCAGAATAAAGGCGATGGTGCGCATGTATTCCAGTCCCAGTGGCTCCAGCATCCAGGTGTTGACCAGATAGCTGGCCACGGAGGAAAGGGTCAGGACGAAAGTCGTCGCCAGCCCCATGCCCATGGCGGTTTCCAGCTTGCGGGATACGCCCATGAACGGACACAGGCCGAGAAATTTCACCAGCACGAAGTTGTTTACCAGCACGGTGCTGACGAGGATGAGGGCGTATTCCGACATTGTCAGTTGGTATGATTCTGTGGTGTCTGCATGATAAGTGATTCAGGCGTGAGATGCCTTGACAATACTCATGCGCTGCTGCCGGGTTTCCCCGGCTGAGGAGGTCCGTCGCTGGCGGAAAAATGGCTGTAAAAATAGTTGGTGGCCTCGACGAAACCGTGGATGCTGCCGCAGTCGAAACGCCGGCCGCGGAACTTGTAGGCGATGACGCCGCCATTGCTGATCTGGCTCTTTATGGCATCGGTGATCTGCACTTCTCCACCCGCGCCGGCAGGCGTGTTGCGCAGCAGATCGAAAATGTCCGGCGTCAGGATGTAGCGCCCGATAATGGCCAGGTTGCTCGGCGCTGCGCCCTGGGGCTTTTCCACCATGTCTTCGACACGGTACAGTCCGGGTGCGATTTCAACACCGGAAATGATGCCGTACTTGTGGGTGTCCTGTTCGGGAACCTCTTCGATGGCGATGATGCTGCAATGGTGCTGCTCGTAGATCTTCAGCATTTGCGCCAGGATGCCGTCCTGTCCGTGCTCGCCAATGCACAAATCGTCTGCCAGCACCACACCGAAGGGCAGGTCGCCGATCAGGGGTTCGCCGCTGAGAATGGCGTCTCCCAGGCCTTTCATTTTTTTCTGCCGGATGTAGGAGAAGGTGCAGGTTTCCATCAGACGGTTGGTTTCTTCGAGCAGTGATTCCTTGTCTGTGCCCTGAATTGTGTCTTCGATGACGCGGTTGTTGTCAAACAGATCTTCGATGGCATGTTTGCCGCGGCCAGTGACGATGGCGATGTCGGTCATGCCCGCATTGGCCGCTTCTTCCACGCCGTACTGGATCAGGGGCCGGTTGACGATGGGCAGCATTTCCTTGGGAATGGATTTTGTCGCTGGCAAGAATCTGGTGCCGTAGCCTGCGGCAGGGAAGAGACATTTTTTTATCATGATAATTGTTTCCTTACTTGCGTAGTTTCCAAGTGGTTTTATCGTGCTTGTCGATGAGATGATGTTGTATCAGCCATTCCCGCGCATCTTCGGCGTCTTCCTCAAACCAGGCTTTGCTGGAGCCGAGACGAAAGCTGTAGCCCCATTCGTCCATGTCTTTGAACATGCGTTCACGGCCAAATCCGGGCAGATGATCCGCAAGCAGAATCTGCAAATAGCAGACGCCGTTTTCTTCATCATAACCGCCACCTGCGTCCGTGTGCAGATGTTGTCTTCTTTCGTCATCCATGCAGATGTAGTGGCAGGTTTCGTGAAATGCGGAATGCAGTGGCGTGTCGCTGCGCACCAGCAAAGCGCCGCCGATCAGCCCGGCTTCGGGATCGCCGAAATGGGAGCCGGGAACCGGATTGCCATCAGCCACATGCTGTAGTTGCATGCCGTATTTTCCGATCAGATCAGCAAGGGATGCACCTGGCGGATCGCTGCATAGCAGAACCCCCATTCAGCACTGCTCCCAGGGCAGCCCCCGAAAGCGCCAGCCGTTGATGGTGCTGCGCTGGTGATGTTCGTTCAGATCGCCTTCAAAGCCCTCATCCACATTGTAGATATCCGTCAGGCCTGCTTCCAGCAAATGCTTGCCCGCTTCCAGGGAGCGCTGACCGCTGCGGCAGATGAGAATCACCGGAGCGCAAGGGTGTTCCTTGTCGCAGACCACGCCGCCGAGGAGCAGCTTGCGGATGTCAGTGACGAAATCCGGATTGATCTCCCAATTGGGTTCGTCGATCCAGGGTATATGCACCGCGCCTACCGGGTGTCCGACGAACAGGTATTCCATGTTGGAGCGGACATCGACCAGCACCGCACGCGGGTTGTCCTGCAAGAGCTTGTGGGCTTCTTTGGCTGAAAGGTTCAATGGCGATGATGTTTCCATAGTGCTTTCCGGATAATATGATCAAATCTTGGGAATTATAGAACATGGTTGAGCATGAAAACCCGCTTGTTGCGTTATTTTATTCGTTTTCTGAGTATTTTGCCCCTGCCGTTGCTAAGAGCGGGGGGGCGCCTTGCTGGCTGGCTGGCGTATTGTATTCCCAACCGGGAGCTGGCCAACGCCCGCACCAACCTGAAAATGTGCTTCCCCGGTTTGTCTGCGGACGAACATGAGGCTTTGCTAAGAGCCACGCTGAAGGAAAACGCCACTACCCTGCTGGAAATGCCGGTGGTTTGGTATGGCGATACGGATGCCTGGCTGAAGCGCCTGGATATGGGAAGCGTACCAGACGATATTCAGCGCCTCATGCAGCAGGGCAAGGGAGTGGTGGTGGCCATACCGCATTTGGGCAATTTCGAGATCGGCGTACATTTCTTTGGCGCCATCGGCAAGGCGACGGGGCTGTACCGTCCTCCGCGCAAGGAGGGTCTTGAATCGGTGATGCTGGAAGGGCGAAACCGCCCGGGGCAGAACCGGATGGTGGCGACGAACAGGCAGGGCATCAAGGCATTGTACCAGGCGCTGAACAAGGGAGAATTGATCGTGATTCTGCCGGATCAGCAGCCGAAAACCGCCAAGGGAGGCGCTGTATTTGCCCCCTTTTTCGGTGTGCCGGCGCTGACCATGACCCTGGTGAACCGATTTGCCCGCAAGACCGGAGCGCCGGTCTATTTTGTTGCCTTTGTACGCACCGGCGCAAAACCTGAATACAAGGCGATTGGCCTGCAGGCAGGGGATGCCATTGCCAGCGAGGATGCGGAAGTGGCTGCCACAGAGCTGAATGCAGGGGTGGAAAAGCTGGCGAGACAGTATCCAGCGCAATATCAATGGACCTACCGCCGTTTTCGGGCGCAGCCTGATGGTGTGAATCCATACAAAAAAAACTGACCGTCTTCCCTGTGAAAAGAGGTGGTGGTCAGATTTTGCCAGGGCTTGCACGGATGGCGCTTGCTTTGCCATTTGTCATTCCGGCGCATACCGGAATCCAGACAGCCGGGAGCAATCGACCGCCCTGGATCCCGGCCTCGGCTCTGGCATCCTGCTTCGCTCTCGACAACTGCTCCTGCGTTGTTCTACATTCGCCCATCCTTGGGCTCGTACCTCCTCCATCCTTGGAGTCGTGCGCCGGGATGACGATTTATCCTGGCAAGTGCCATTTTGGCCTTATGC
>JAJRUY010000074.1 GCA_024277555.1 Gammaproteobacteria bacterium
CCATGGCTCTGTTTCCCGTAACACCTGCCTCGGCCAAGAGCGAAACCGCCGAAGAAGCCTACAACCCCGACGGGCTGGCGCAGCGAGCGGTAATGGCGGTGAAAGAGGCGGTGCCGGAGCTGGGGATCATAACCGATGTTGCGCTCGACCCCTTTACCACCCATGGTCAGGATGGACTCATTGACCAGAGCGGCTATGTCCTCAATGATGAAACTGTCGAAGTGCTGGTCAAACAGGCGCTTTCCCATGCCCGCGCCGGTGCCGACGTGGTGGCCCCGTCAGACATGATGGATGGGCGTATCGGCGATATCCGGGATGTGCTGGAATCCGAAGGCCATATCCACACCCGCATCCTTGCCTACTCGGCCAAATACGCCTCCAGCTATTACGGCCCCTTTCGTGACGCCGTTGGTTCTGCGGCCAACCTGGGCAAGGGCAACAAGAACACCTATCAGCAAGATCCTGCAAACAGTGACGAGGCCTTGCGCGAAGTAGCGCTGGATCTGCAGGAAGGGGCGGACATGGTCATGATCAAGCCCGGCATGCCCTATCTGGACATCGTGCGCCGGGTAAAAGACCAGTTCGGGGTGCCGACTTTTGTCTATCAGGTCAGTGGCGAGTACGCCATGCACATGGCTGCGGTGCAAAATGGCTGGCTGGATGAGCGCGCCGTGGTGACGGAATCTTTGATCTGCATCAAAAGATCTGGTGCAGACGGCGTGCTGACATATTTTGCCAAACGGGTGGCCAGATGGTTGAACGAGGCTTGAGCCTATGATCCTGTAGTCATTGTGCTTGGGGTACAGGGAATTGACAATAAACTGTTGATAATTGTTTTTTCTATAAAAATTCGGATACTGCCCGGCGAGGCTTTTCTGTTTCTCCGTTGTCCATTGGCAGTAGCAGATAGACCCTTCTGGTTTCAGTCCCCCCAATGTTTTGACTTTCAGGCGGGGGTAGCATTTCTATGGCATATCTGTCAACCTCTCACCATGTGTTTTTTCAATGTGTATGCGGAGCGGGTTTTCATAACAGACAGATAGAACAGGGGATCGCTATGGTAACGGGCCTGATATTTGCGCTGATCTGCGCACTGGTAGCCATTGGCTATGGTGTGGTGTCCATGAAGTGGATACTGGCCAAGCCAACGGGAAATGAACGAATGAACGAGGTTGCTGCAGCTATACAAGCGGGTGCATCAGCCTATCTTAACCGTCAATACATGACCATCGGCATTGTGGGCGCCGTGTTGTTTCTGCTCATCGGCATCTTTTTGGGCTGGGTGATGGCCACCGGATTTGCTATAGGTGCGGTGTTTTCCGGCTTGGCCGGTTACATCGGCATGAATATTTCGGTGCGAGCCAATGTGCGCACGGCAGAGGCCGCCAATGACGGCCTGAATGCCGCTCTGCAGGTGGCCTTCCGTGGTGGTGCGATTACCGGAATGCTTGTGGTTGGCCTGGGTCTGCTGGGTGTCGCCGGTTTCTACAGCATCCTGTTGATGATGGGGGTCGATGATCCGATTCATCCCCTCATCGGCCTGGCTTTCGGTGGTTCCCTGATCTCTATTTTTGCCCGTCTGGGTGGCGGCATCTTCACCAAGGGTGCGGATGTAGGTGCTGACATTGTAGGAAAAGTGGAAGCGGGTATTCCGGAAGACGATCCGCGTAATCCTGCCGTTATTGCCGACAACGTGGGTGATAACGTGGGAGACTGCGCCGGCATGGCGGCCGACCTGTTCGAGACCTATGCGGTAACCGTGGTTGCAACCATGTTGCTCGGTTCCCTCATGGTGGAGGGCGCAGGCTATAGTGCTGTACTTTATCCCCTGATTCTTGGTGGTATCTCCATCATTGCTTCCGTTGCCGGAACCTATTTTGTCAAGGCGCGTGATGGTGGAAAGATCATGAACGCCCTGTACCGTGGCCTGGGCGTTGCCGGCGGCATCTCGGCAGTTGTTTTCCTGCCGGTTTCAATGATCATGTTCCCTGATGGCCTGAGCGTTGGCGGCGAAGCGGTAACTGCTTTCAGTCTGTACCTGGCGGCGTTGATTGGCCTGGTGCTGACGGCATTGATGGTCATCATAACCGAATACTACACCGGAACCGATTTCAAGCCGGTCAGGTATATTGCCAGGGCCTCCACGACTGGTGACGGAACCAATGTGATCGCCGGCCTGGGTGTATCCATGAAGTCTACAGCTGCTCCGGTGCTGTCGATCTGCGCGGCAATCTGGGGGGCGTATGAGCTAGCGGGGTTGTATGGCATAGCCATTGCAGCAACCTCCATGCTGTCCATGACTGGCATTATCGTGGCGCTGGATGCCTACGGCCCCATTACCGACAATGCCGGCGGCATTGCGGAAATGGCGGAGCTGGATGAGAAAATCCGCAACATCACCGATCCTCTGGATGCGGTTGGCAACACCACCAAAGCTGTAACCAAGGGGTATGCCATTGGTTCTGCCGGCCTTGCCGCCCTGGTGTTGTTTGCGGACTATACCTACACGCTGGAGGCTGCAGGTATCAAGGGCTTGACCTTCGATCTTTCTGACCACATGGTCATCATCGGCCTGTTCATCGGCGGTCTGATACCTTATCTGTTTGGTTCCATGGCCATGGAAGCGGTTGGCCGCGCTGCTGGCGGTATCGTCAATGAAGTCCGCCGCCAGTTCAAGGAAATGCCGGGCATCATGGACTATAGCCAGAAACCGGATTACTCCCGCGCTGTAGACATGCTGACCAAGGCTGCCATCAAGGAAATGATTATTCCTTCCTTGTTGCCCATTCTGGTGCCGGTACTGGTTGGCTTGCTGCTGGGGCCAAAAGCTCTTGGTGGCCTGCTGTTGGGAACCATCATCACCGGCTTGTTCTTAGCCATTTCCATGACTACAGGTGGCGGCGCCTGGGACAATGCCAAGAAATACATTGAAGATGGCAATTTTGGAGGCAAGGGTTCCGACGCTCACAAGGCAGCCATAACTGGTGATACCGTGGGTGATCCGTACAAGGATACGGCAGGTCCCGCGATCAATCCACTGATCAAGATTATCAATATCGTGGCCTTGATGCTGGTGCCTTTGCTGGTATAGTCCAGTGCGCTGCGCCGGGAACAGGGATCTTTGTATTTGGGTGTAGTACACGAGAGAGCCTCTGATCAAGTTGTCATCCCGGCGCATGCCGGGATCAAGAAAGCCAGGGACAATTGGCCGCCCTGGATCCCGGCATGCGCCGGGATGACGGTTGTCTTAAGTAAGTGCCATTCGACTATAACCATGGGTATTTGCTCGCCGCTGTTGCACCGGTAAGTGGATGCTTTTTCCCAAACAAACAGACGGCCTGGACAGGACTTGTGAGTAAGTGATTAGGGTACCCCTGCAGCTGCAACAGGCCGCTAGCCTTTTTGCCCTGCTGATCCTGGCGAAATATACTGCGTATTTCCACCTTCCATGGAGTAATGTGGCCTTCATCCTGCTTTTTGCTGCGGTGTTTGAGCATTTTTGCCTTTTCGCCACACGGAAAAAGCTGGACTTCTTTTCCTTCTCCTCTCTTTCCACTGCCATGGGTGTCATGCTGATGATGGCAGCGTCCCAGCTATGGATATACTTCGTGGTGATCGGATTCGGATTGCTGCAAAAACACATTCTGGTATTTGAGAAAAGACATTTCTTCAACCCCTCCAACTTTGCCTTATTGTTTGGGCTGTTTTTCTTTTACGATGAGGCGCACCTGGTATTGGGTCAATTGGGAGACGCCCTATGGCTTGTGACAGTAGTAGTCGTGATGGCGGTGGTGGTGCTGATACGGGCGAATCGCTGGGTGATTCCCCTGGCATTTGCGGGAAGCTATCTTGTCCTGCAATATCTTCTGGTGGTGCAACATGATCCCGTGGTACTTTTTGAACAGATCCAGCATCGCTTTTACTCGGTTTCTTTTGTCGTTTTTACCCTTTTTATGCTTACCGATCCCAGAACCACGCCCTCCGGCGGCCAGCAACAGCTTCTTTTCGGTTTTGTTCTGGCGCTGATTGCCGTGTGTCTGGACAGGTATTTCGGTTTTCGCGTACAGCATCTGTTCATCGCCCTTTTTGTTCTTTCTCCCCTGGTTGTTCTTGCCGCCAATTGGCGAGTAGCCAAAGAACAAAAAAAATTGCTGCTGCTGACCTCCCTGTTGATGGCCGTCGTTCTGAGTGTGTCTGCTTCTATTGAGAGCAGGGCACCGTATTATTTTGAGATGAACGGGTGATGAGTAAAGAGACGAAAACAAGTATCGCTATTCTGGTAACCGGTTTGTTACTGATTGCCTTGTACTGGTTTGCGCCGGAAAAAACTGCTCAGAAAAAACAGGGTTCAATAACTGTGGAAGAGAAAATAATACTTCCAAAGAATGCGCCGGAGGTCTACCAGGACATCCCGGAAGTGCAGTCATACATAAAGGACATTCGGGAAATGGTGAACAGGGGGGAGGCCGTGCTGCCCTTGCAAGGCAGAGAGCTGGATGACAGGGCGCAAAAGGCACAGGAAATCTTGCTGAAAGACCAGGAGTTTCTGAAAGATACGATGCAAGATGGACGAATTTTGCACAATGACATGATGCGTATTTTGCCGGCAATAGTAAGTACTCTGGATGCAGGAGCAAAACAAATATGCCAGCCGCATGCCTGCTACCAGGCGGAAAAATATAATTTTGTAACCAACGTGACTACCAGAGCCATAGTGGATGTAAGAAATGCCAGGGTATTGTCTGTCCAGCGTTACCAGAACATGCAGCCGGATATCAGTTTGCGTCTTGCGCGCATTGCCAGGGCCATTGCGCTGAATGCTCCCGAAGTGAAACAAGAGCTGGGGGCGAAGCCTTCTGTAACCGATGTTTCCATGGCAAATGTTCGTGGAGCTCTTCAGGAATCTCCATGTGAGAACTCGGCGCATCTTTGTGTGGCTCCTGTTTTTGCTGATCACAGCAAGGAGCGGGCGCTGTGGGCGATAGTGGATTTGACGGAACTTAAGCTGGTTGCCGCAAAATGGACCCGGCTGGGGAAAACGACCACTCCCGCCAGAATATCTGAAAGAAGTCTGCAAAATCGTTACATCATGGAGAATTTTTGCCAGAAAAACACCCTGCTTGAGCGTAATGGATGGAAACTTTTTTATCGGCTTACAGGTTCCGATGGTTTGGAAGTTATCGATGCCAGCTATCGGGGCAGACCAGTGCTGGCTTCGGCAAAAATCGTGGATTGGCATGTGAGTTACCAGCAGGAAGGTGCAGGCCAGTTGGATACGACTACAGAGGCATACATGGAAGGGAGGCGCGTAGAGTTTGTGCAGGCTGGAGATGGCACTTATTTCTTCGGCTACAACGACGCCATGGGGTGTCCGATGTTCTCAACTTCAGTGGTGCTGCCCTTCAATGCACCCCAGATAAAGAAACTGAACAATGGTTTTATGCTTATACAGGATTACCGAAACCCCAAGTGGCCCATGGCATGCAATTATCGCTACGAAAACCGCTTCGAATTTTTTGACGACGGTTCTTTTCGGGTGGCAGGAGTAAACATTGGACGAGGTTGCGGTGACAATGCATTCTACCGGCCACTGATGCGCATAGACATGGCTCTGGGTGGCAAAGAGAAATTCTACAAATATGAAGGAAAATGGGAGCAGTGGAAACAAGAGCGCATGGATGATAGTAGAGATGCTGCATTCCATGAAGATGGCAGGTATCTGTATAAAATCACTTCCGGAGCAGATGGTTCCAGGGGTTACTATATCGAGCCAAACAGAGGGCAATTCCAGGATGCAAGCAGGGGAGACAATGCCAGGGTGTTCGCCACAAAGTTCCAGACGGGGGAAGGTGAGCAGGATCTGCTTACCTTGGGTTCCTGCTGCGATCTCGATCAGGATGGTGTGGAGCGCTACCTGGAAGATAGCGCAAGCATTGATGGGGAGAATATTGTTCTGTGGTATGTTCCGCGTGTACACAATGACGCGAGAGAAGGGCATGAATACTGCTGGGCAGATACGGCGATAGGCGATAACGGGAACCCCTTCGTCAAGGAATGGCCGTGTGTGGTCGGGCCAAAATTTGTGCCGGTCAAGTAAAGGGAAGGGCATTGCGTAAGTACGCTTCCATACTTGCATCCCTCATGCTTCTGGCCATAGCAGGATATGTCGCTGTACACCAAAAAAACAAAGAAATTGCAGTGACAGATGGTGGAGAAAAGCCTCCAGGCCTGGGTGGGTTTTCCCGCAGTGCTGATTGCGCCAGATTACCGCAATTTTTAGGAAGGCTGAAAATACCACAACCGGTTCTTATCGATCTTTCACAAAAAAGATATACCGGCATCGCACTGCATTACGGACAGAATTATGAGCAAACGCTGCATCCTGAAGCATGGGAAAAATACGAACATTTCGGCACCTATACGCTGAATGAGCGGGGTGATATCTATCTTTCTCCTACGCCCTTCATTTCCGTCCGCCCCACTACATTTGATTTGCAGAAAAACATCTACAAACTAGATACCAAAACAGGTGCGTTATCCGCTTTAATGCATATTGATGATGTCCGCCCCAGCGCCAGTAACCCCTACGGCATTATCTCTCTTGCCTACGATTGCGAAGACAGAACGCTATGGGTTTCTGCCATAGACGAAACAGACTATCAAAGCCAGAAAGGCGTCATCTACCATATAGATCCCGGCGCAAAAAAAATACTGCAAACAGTTGAGGGCTTCGATGCATTGACAGTATTGCTTTTGCGTACAGGCAAGGGGAAATTTCTTTTGGCGGGTTCGGCAAGAGATAATGCACTATATGCATATGCGGTTGCTGACGGGGCAGTGTCACCCCGGCGTCTGAAACTGCTGGAGCTTCCCACTGTAAATGAACACATCCGAAAGATCAAAATAGCAGGCGACAATCACCTGGAACTGCAGGCGATCCCTTTTTCCTACACCCTCCTTGCGCAAAGCGCATCCAGAGATCGTACTTACTATGATGCAAAATGGGATGTCGCCGCATCCAAATGGAAGCTGGAAAAAAGAGAATGACAGGAATGGCACTTGCTTAAGGGCAGCTCTAATAATTCATGTCTGGCATCTATGCGCTTGAGAGGCTCAATAACTTCGTTGAAAATCTTACAAATAGCACACTATTTGCTGCGATCTTCGCCTTATTCTTGAGCCTCTCAAACACATATCTGCTCAAACAGAATTAATAGAGATGCCCTTAAGTCGTCTTCCCGGCGTAGGCCGGGATCCAGCACGGCCTGAAATTACCCGCGTCCTGGATTCTGGCCTGCACCAAAATGAGAAACAGCGTGTTTTATAGCGTTAACCCGGATGTTTCACCTGGAAGTCCGATGATTGTGCCGAGATTGTTGTTCAGAGGCGAATTTCTGATCGAATCAATAGCCCAAGGGAACCTCGAATAATTCGTTTTTTGTCACCCCGGCGAAAGCCGGGGTCCAGATAAATCAGCAAGTTATGGATTCCGGCTTCCGCCGGAATGACGATTTTTCGAGGTGCCCCCAAACTATTGGTGAGTGAATAAATATCGCGGGTTCTGAATAAAGGATAACTCCTTTTTGGAATAGGATCGCATGGGACCCGACAGCTATTCAAGAATGACAGTTTTGAATGAAACCATGATCGAATAACAAAAAATAACATGGTTTGGGTGGAAGGGTTTGTGATGTAGTTATGTTTTTTCTGCTTTATGCAGGGTTTGCTGGAAGAATTGTCCAAAGAATTCTGGTTATGCCAGGTACTGATCGCATTCGCTTGAATTTCGGGGTCGGATGCTTTAGCGTTACTGCGTCAAAAAAATGCCGAACCTGTTTGCGGGGCGGGGCGGGGCGGAAGGCCATCGGTCTTCTCTCCATTTGAACGGACAATCGGGTAGCTTAAGAATAATAGTATTAGGGAGATAGGGATGAAGAAGGCAGCGCACAGGTGGCTGAAATTTACTCTTCTGCATGTATTGCTTGTATCCACAACAGCGGTTTACGCGAATATAAGTGGTACGGTTTTCAGGGACTACAATCTGAATGGGACAATAGACACTCTCGAACCAGGTGTCGAAAGTATCACTGTTACCGCCTATGATGATGCCGGGGCTGCCGTAGCTACCAGCAACACCGCAGCGGACGGCAGCTATGATTTGGTGACCCCCGTCGGCAGATACAGGGTAGAGGTGACAGGCCTGCCTTCCTACCTGAAACCCGGAACCGCTATTGGCGGCACCACGCAGGCATTGGTAAGCATTCTGGATGATGGCGTAACCCATGATGTGGGCCTGAACAACGCAGGCGAATATGCCCAGGCCAATCCCGACATTATCATAACCAGGTTTGCCAAAGGCGCCCGCACTGGCGTAAACGCGGGTGTGTATACGGTACTGCAGTATCCATACATTGCCAACGGCACGGATGCGCCAACAAATCTTGCAACCTACTCAGAAGTCGGCTCTGTTTACGGTGTTGCGCATCTGAGAAAATTAAATGCAAGCTATGTCTCCACCTTCTTTAAACGGCATGCCGACATTGGTCCCGCTGGTATCGGAGCCATCTACAAGATTGATCATGCGGCAGCCAATGCAGTCGCCACTTTTGCTGCCCTGCCAGGAACCGATCCGCGGGGAGCCGGTGCAGGATACGATTGGAACCACGACACGAATGGGTATGCGGATGTTGGGAAAACCGGCATCGGGGATATCGAGCTTTCCGACGATGAAAGCAAGCTTTTTGCAGTCAATATGGATGACAGGAGGCTCTATGTCATCGATGTAGATGCCAATGGCGATGCTGGCGCTATTGCCAGTCACGCCATACCAGATCCCTGTGGCAGCCCCGTGGACTTTCGTCCCATGGGACTTGGGTTTCGTGACGGAATGCTTTATGTGGGCGTAACCTGCACGGCAGAATCCACCGTTGATGCCAACAATGTGGACAGCAGTACCAATGGCCCCAGAAAAGGGGACAAGACCCAGCTTTCCGCTCATGTGTACAGTTTTTCCCCGGATTTGGGCGTCTTCAGCGTAACCCCCGTGCTGGATGTGGATCTTGGCTATGATCGCGGCTGCATATATAGCGGCGATATCAGCAACCAGGATCCCGCCACTTGTACCTATGTCGATCATGATGGAGCAACCCAATCCTACAGGGGCAACTGGAATCCCTGGCAAATGGACTACGATATTGTCTTCAATGACAAGGCCCCAGGGAATATCGGCGACCAGAATGGCTGGATAGAGTACATGCAGCCCCTGTTGTCGGATATTGAGTTCGACAATGACGGCTCGATGATTATTGCCATCAGGGACATAAATGGCGATAGAACCGGGCACGACAACAGTTCCCCCAATCCGGCTGATGCCACTATCCAGAATGGCAATGGCGAGGGAGATATTCTCAGAGCCTGTGGAAATGCCCAGGCAGGATGGACGCTGGAAAGTAACGGTACCTGCGGAGGCGTCACCACTGGTGGGGCGAACAACAATGAAGGTCTTGGCGGTGGTGAGTACTACTGGTATGACAACGGGCCGGGTGGCAACGGCAATGTAAATGGAGGCATTTCCGGGCATTCCGACACCGCCATGGGTGGGTTGCTGGTTGTTCCGGGGCATGCCGATCTAGTCACGGGAGCCATGGATGTCCATGATTTTCTGGACAATGGATTGATGTGGTTGCGAAATGATACCGGGCAGATCAGTACAGATGGCGTAGGAGTCCCCAAAAGGCTTTTGGTCTCTGTTCCCAATCTCAACGTATTTTTCGGCAAAGCAAGTGGCATCGGCGATATCGAAGCACTCAGTGGTGCGGCACCGCTAGAGATGGGTGATTATGTCTGGATTGATGCCGACAATGATGGCATTCAGGATCCATCTGAAGCCGCTGTCTCCGGGGTGACCGTAAACCTCTATGAAGGCAGCACACTGGTTGGAACTGCGGTGACCGGGCCGAATGGCGAATATTACTTCGGCGGCTTGGCCAACACCAATATGGCGGGCGGCAATTCTCTCAAACCAGCCACTGCATATCAATTGCGGATTAACCTGACCGATGCGGCCCTGGGAGGCCGGGTGCCTGCAAGGCAGGATGTCAACGCCAATGCCGACGACATGCACGACAGTGATGGCGACAACGGAACATTGAACCCCGGGTTCTCGACCATCGCCTATACTACGGGCGGTGCGGGTGATAATGACCATACACTGGATTTCGGATTCGTGGCGTCAATGTCCATTGGTTCCATAATTTGGGACGACAGCAATGTCAATGGCAGCCAGGATGCGGGAGAACCAGGGATTCCTGGAGCAACAATCCGGCTGCTGGTGGATGACGGAACCGGAACATTCGTACCGGCAACCCATCTGGATGGCAGCTCGGTAATCGCTATCGTGACACTGGCTGACGGACTCTATTACTTTGGAAATTTGCCCGAGGGAGATTACCGGGTTGAGGTGACGATACCGGCTGGTTATGCACCAACCATCAATCAAAATACTGCAGACAATGATGATGCCCCAAACGACTCCAATATTGCGAGTTCAGTAGGCAATGTCCATACCTCAGGCATTTTCACCCTCACCAACGATGGAGAGCCTGGCGTGGACTCCAATATCGCTGGTAGTGATGATGCAGACAACGCAGACGAAAACAACGGCAATATGACGGTGGACTTCGGCTTCACTCCGGCCGTATCCATTGGCTCTCTTATCTGGAACGATCAGAACAACAACGGCACCCAGGACGTGGGCGAGCAGCCTTTGTCCGGCGCTACCATCACCCTCCTCGATGGAGCTGGCAATCCAGTTTCTGGCGTAGCTCCGCAGATCACCGGAGCCGATGGCCTGTACTACTTCGGCAACCTCCCGGCGGGAGACTACCGGGTTCAGGTTACTCCACCCGCTGGCTACAGCCCAGCCAGCGTACAGAATGCTACGGACAACGATGACACCGGCAGCGATTCCAATATCGCAGGTCCGGGCAACGTGTCCGGCAGCTACACCAGTGGCACCTTCACCCTCAGCAACAACGGTGAACCGACCGAAATCGGCGGACTGCCCGGCAGTGACGATGGCGATAATGCCGACGAAGACAACGGCAACATGAGCGTGGACTTCGGCTTCTACCA
>JAJRUY010000075.1 GCA_024277555.1 Gammaproteobacteria bacterium
CCAAGGTGCCGACCTGACCGTGAAGAATGGTATCCGTGCCTGGGCAGCGCAGGCGCACTTCCAGGGCGTTTCTGGCGGGCGGATGGCCGCTGCGGTTGGCGCTGGTAGAGGTGAGGGCGCCGCCAAAAGCCAGGCACAGATCGCGGGAGAGCGGATGTGCCGTGACCCGAACCGCCACCAATTTTGAGCCGCCAGTAATCCAGAAAGGCGTTTGCGCAGCGGCGGGCAGCAACCAGGTATGGGGGCCGGGCCAGCTTTCCAGCACTGGCCGCATCCGGGCTTCATTCAGGGGCTGTATGAAGGGCAGTATTTGCTTGTAACTGGCCCCAACGAGGATCAGTCCCTTGGACGGGGAGCGCTGCTTCAGGGTCAGCAGGCGCTGCACCGCATGCGGGTTGAGAGGGTCACAGCCTATGCCGTAGATGGCTTCAGTTGGCCAGGCGAGAGCGCCGCCTTTGTGCAGGGTATCGGCTCCCAGGCGCAACTGAAAGGGGCTGGCCATCAGTCCGTTGCAGCCTCGTCAGCGGCTTCCGTTTCCTCGTAGGGTTCGGCGAAGGAGCAGTCCGGCTGGGGGCAGACCTTTTCTGTGCCCCGGCGCTTGGTGGTTTTTATGGTCAGCACCGGCCAGCCGCACTGGGGGCAGGGTTCGCTTAGCGGTTCGTTCCAGATGGCATAGTCGCATTTTGGGTAGGTGGAACAGGAATAGAAGATCTTGCCCCGGCGCGACTTGCGCTGCATCAGGGTGCCCTTGTTGCACTTGGGGCAGGGTACGCCAGTGTCTTTGGGTTTTTCCAGGGGCTCGATGTAACGGCATTTGGGATAGCCGGAACAGCCAATGAACTTGCCATAACGGCCACGCTTGAAGATCAGGGGCGAGCTGCACTCGGGGCAGTCCCGGCCCACTTCCTGGGGCGCTTCGGCTTCGGCCTTGTCGGCGTTGAGGTCGCGGGTGTAGTCGCACTCGGGGTAGTTGGTGCAACCGATGAAGCGCCCGTGGCGACCCAGGCGGATAGACAATGGACTGTCGCATTTGGGGCATTTCTCGTCCATCTTCTCCTGGGTGACGTCGGCGCGCTGCACGTTTTCCTGGGTGTGGTCGATGCGCTCCTTGAAGGGTTTCCAGAATTTTTCCAGTAGCGGAATCCATTCTTCTTCTCCCCGGGAAACCGCGTCCAGTTCGTCTTCCAGTTTGGCGGTGAAGTCGTAATCCACATACTGGGTAAAATAGTTGGTGAGGAACTTGTTGACCACCCGTCCCACATCTGTGGGATAGAAGCGTTTTTTCTCCAGCTCCACATATTCGCGATCCTGCAGGGTGGAGATGATGCTGGCATAGGTAGAAGGGCGGCCGATGCCATGTTCTTCCAGGGCCTTTACCAGGCTGGCCTCGCTGTAGCGCGGGGGCGGCTCGGTGAAATGCTGTTCCGGGCGAATTGCCAGCAGATCCACCCGTTCGCCTTCCTTGAGAGGAGGCAGCATCTTTTCATCGCTGTCTTTGGTCTTTTTGTCGTCCTGGCCTTCCTGGTACACCGCCATGAAGCCCGCGTTGACGATGGTGGAGCCGTTGGCGCGGAAAATGTTGCCTTCACCAGCCGCCAGATCTGCGGCCACGGTGTGCAGGGTGGCATGCACCATCTGGCTGGCCAGGGTGCGTTTCCAGATCAGCTCGTAGAGGCGCGCCTGTTCCTTGCTCAGATGTGCGGCGATTTGTTTCGGGTGATAGAGTATGGAGGTAGGCCGGATGGCTTCGTGGGCTTCCTGGGCGTTTTTGGATTTGGTCTTGAATGCCCGGGGTGTGTCCGGCACCTGTTCCTTGCCGTATTTCTCGCCGATGTAGGCGCGAATTTCTTCCACGGCCTCGTTGGCCAGGGTTACGGAGTCGGTACGCATGTAGGTGATCAGGCCCACGGCACCGTTGCCGATATCCACGCCCTCGTAAAGCTGCTGGGCTACGCGCATGGTGCGGTTGGTGGTGAAGCCCAGCTTGCGTGCGGCTTCTTGTTGCAGGGTGGAGGTGGTGAAGGGGGCTGCCGGATTACGCCGACGCTGCTTCTTGGTTACCTTGATTACATCCAGTTTTCCGCCTGCTTTCTCCAGCAGGGTTTTTTCCACTTCCCGGGCCCGTTTTTCCTCGGTGATGGTGAACTGCTCCACCTTCTCGCCTCCATATCGGGCGAGTTTGGCCTTGAATTTTGCGCCTTCCTTGTTCAGGTCGGCTTCCACGGTCCAGTATTCACGGCTCTTGAATGCTTCGATTTCCTCTTCGCGCTCCACGATCATGCGCAGGGCGGGGCTTTGCACCCGGCCAGCGGACAGGCCGCGGCGAATTTTCTTCCACAGCAGGGGGGAAAGATTGAATCCCACCAGATAATCCAGGGCGCGGCGCGCCTGCTGGGCGTTGACCAGATCCATGGACAGCTCCCGGGGGTGGGCGATGGCGTCCTGCACCGCCTTCTTGGTGATCTCATTGAACACCACCCGGTGCACGGGCTTGCCCTTGAGGTATTTGCGGTTCTTCAGCAGTTCGTACAGATGCCAGGAAATGGCCTCGCCCTCGCGATCCGGGTCAGTGGCCAGGTACAGGGCGTCGACGTTCTTGAGCTTGCTGGAGATGGCCTTGACGTGCTTTTCGTTGCGCTCTATGGGTTGGTATTTCATCTGGAAATCATGCTCGGTATCGACCGCTCCCTCCTTGGGAACCAGGTCGCGTACATGACCATAGGAGGCGAGCACTTCAAAGTCCTTGCCCAAGTATTTCTTGATGGTCTTGGCCTTGGCCGGTGATTCAACGATTACCAGATTCATAATATTCCATAGGTAAACGCCCGCGGCTTGCGGGCGTGGTCGTAGATTGTATGCGTCAGCAGGTATGTCCTGTCAAGGCTGGCGGGCTGTGAAAAAGCAGCTGTTTTTGGCGGCTTGGACAGGGCGTTTGGGAACATCATTATTTTCAATGCGCATAAGCAATTGAAAGTAAAGGAATTGTTCGGTTGTTCTTTCGTCTCTTTAGGTTGTGGCGTAGCACGGCTGGTTTTTATCGGGGTTGTGCAAGGTTCAATGCAGCACTTCCGGATCGCCGTTGTAGATCAGTTCTTCCATCAGGGCAAAGGCGCTTTCCTGGCCGGGCTGGTTGAGCAGTACCAGCAGCACTATCCATTTTACATCGTCGGCTTCCAGATCCGGGGTGTCCAGAGCCATGGCGCGCTCGATCACCAGTTCCCTGCTGACCGGATCCAGTATGCCGGATTGTTCCAGGTACAGCAGCATGCCGCGGGTTTCCAGATCAATGCGCTGCTGTTCCGAGGAGGTAAAAATACGTGAGGACTGGCGGGTGCTGGAGGCGGCATCGGTAATGGCACCTTGCCGCCAGGCCAGCTCGTCCAGCCAGTCGAAGGCTTTCCTGATTTCATCTTTCTCAAAACCAGCCTTGGACAGTTCTTCTTCCAGAAGGGTTTGATCCTGGGGTTGGGTTTCTGCATCCATATAATTTTCGTAAATGAAAATAAGAACATCGATAAGATTTTCGTTCACAGATTTTGGCCCCGGAGTTGGGTGGTGAGAGATATCAGCTGGCTGTGTCTACATTTGTCTGGATGAACAAGCCACCTGGTTC
>JAJRUY010000076.1 GCA_024277555.1 Gammaproteobacteria bacterium
ATCGCATTACCAGTGATCGAATTCGTGTTGGTCAGGTGTTGCGCATCCCCAGTACCTGAGATTTATTGTTGAATTTTGTGATCTTGAAAGCCCAAAAATATTTTGTTAATTGTGGGTGGGCGTGGTATAAAATCATACAAATTTTATAACAAACAATCATAAGGGCACCTCGAAAAATCGTCATTCCGGCGCATGCCGGAATCCATAACTTGCTGATTTATATGGGCCCCGGCTTTCGCCGGGGTGATGAAAAACGAATTATTCGAGGTTCCCATAATAGAATAACTATGTGGCGCCTCGAGTAATCCGGTTTTAGTCACTGTGGCGAAGGACGGAGTCCATGTAATTCAACTGCTTATGGATTTTGGTGCGCGCTGGAATGACAATTTTTTGGATGCGTCCTATGGTTAACCTGTTTTCATAAATCTGTGGGGTTTGACTGTTTGTATTAAAAAATAATTGGGTGTGCATCAAATTTATTTATCCTGTTTTGTTATGCATCATATTAATTGACTTACAGATATTTACAGTCAAACAATGCTTTATCTAGCGGAGTCTTGGAAGAATGGTGTTTGCTTAAGGGCATCTCTAGCAATTGTCATTCCGGCGAAGGCCGGAATCCATAAGCCACTGAAGTCAACAGGACTGCTACTTTAGACGGGGTGGCAATAATCGAATAAAGGGAGCCTCGAATAATTCGTTTTTCGTCACCCTGGCGAAAGGCCGGGGTTCATATAAATCAGCAAGTTATGGATTCCGGCTTCCGCCGGAATGACGATTTTTCGAGATGCCCAGGTGTTTGTCCTTAACCAGTAAATATCCTGAAGGAGGATTTATGAAGAGAAAACTAGCTCTTAGTGCTGCGTTGATTGCCAGTGGGTTTGCATTCAGCACATCTGCCATGGCAGAGATGCCAAGTGCAACCATGCTTGCCTATACCTGTGTAGGTTGTCATGGTACGAACGGCAACAGCCAAGGCCCGGCCACGCCTTCTCTGGCGGGTTCATCCAAGGACTATATTGTCGAGATAATGGATTATTATGCTTCTGGTGAGCGTGCTTCGACCATTATGGGGCGCATCGCGAAGGGATATACAAAAGAAGAAATCGAGGCAATGGCTGAGTTCTTTTCAAAGCAGAAGTTCGTGCCGGCTAAAGGGCAGAAGTTTGACGCCAAGCTGGCCAAGAAGGGCGCGAAGCTGCATGACAAATACTGTGAAAAATGTCATGAAGATGGCGGAACCTCGTCAGAAGACGATACGGGAATCCTGGCGGGTCAGTGGTCGCCTTACCTGAAATACACCCTTGCAGACATGATGGCTGGCAAGAGCCATATGTCCAAGAAAATGAAGAAGAAACTGAATAAATTGCACAAGAAGGCTGGTGACGCCGGTATTGAGCAGTTGCTTCACTACTACGCCAGCAAAAAGTAAGGGGAGAATCAGACATGAGTAATTTTACACGCAGAAAATTTCTGAAAGTTACCGGGGTAGCGGCAGCTGCCTCATCGGCCCTTGCATTCAGCTCTTTCGCCATTGGCGGGGCGAAGAAAAAAGTGGTTATCGTCGGTGGCGGTATTGGCGGAGCAACAGCGGCCAAATACCTGCGCATGATGGACAACTCCATCGAAGTCACTTTGATCGAAGCCAACAAGGACTACTATACCTGCTTCATGAGCAACGAAGTGCTCGGTGGTGATCGTTCCATCGACACCATTCGCTTCGGTTATACTGGCCTGTCCGGGCATGGCGTAAAAGTCGTGCACGACTGGGTAAGCGGCATCGATGCAGGCAAGCGTGTGGTCACCACCAAAGGTGGAAAAAGCTTCCCCTATGACCGCTGTATCGTTTCCCCTGGCGTGGATTTCAAGTGGGACACGATCGAAGGTTATGATGCCGAAGTGGCCAAAAAGATCCCCCATGCCTGGAAGGCAGGCTCACAAACCGCAACCCTGCGCAAGCAGCTGGAAGCCATGCGCGATGGTGGAACGGTACTGATTGCTCCTCCTCCCAATCCTTTCCGCTGCCCTCCAGGGCCGTATGAGCTGGCTTCCCAGATTGCGCATTATCTGAAGAACAACAAGCCTAAATCCAAGATCATTATTCTTGATCCCAAGGACAAATTCTCCAAGTTCGGTCTGTTCATGGATGGCTGGAAACGCCACTACGGCTATGGCACTGATAACAGCATGATTACCTGGGTAAGTGGCGCAGATGGTGGTGCGCTGGAGTCTGTTGATGCCAAGAACATGACTGTGCAGGCTGCTGTGGAAGAGTTCAAGGCAGATGTGATCAATATCATTCCGGCACAGAAGGCAGGCAAGATTGCTTTCGATGCTGGTCTGACCAATGACAAGGGCTGGTGTCCTGTTGATGGCAAGACTTTTGAATCCACTGTACACAAGAATATCCATGTGATTGGTGATTCCGCCATCGCCTCACCCCTGCCCAAGTCTGGTTATGCCGCCAATTCCGAGGCCAAGGTGTGTGCCGCGGCAATTGTTGCCCTGCTCAGTGGCGGCAAGGCGCCTCAGCCTTCCTATGTCAATACTTGCTATAGCATCATTGCTCCTGGTGACGGCATTTCTGTGGCCATGGTCTATGCCTATAAAGATGGCAAGATCATCAAGGTCAAGGGTTCTGGCGGACTCACGCCTTCGGAGTTCGATCCCGAAATGCGTGCTCGGGAAGTGCAGTATGCACATTCCTGGTTCAAGAATATCACCGCCGATGTGTTTGGCTGATACTTGATCCGCAATGCCGGTATTCCCGGCAAATAAAGCGCTGCTTCGGCAGCGTTTTTTTATGCTCAATCCATGGGCTGAGCGTATGCTGTAGCGGCGAGCATGCGGCAGGCAAGCTCATCACATGAGGGGCGCATCATTTCCAGATATGGCAGAATATCCCCATGACCCACCGCATCCATGCGCTTCCTTCCCAACTGATCAACCAGATCGCCGCTGGTGAAGTGGTAGAGCGCCCGGCGTCCGTGATCAAGGAGTTGGTGGAAAACAGCCTGGACGCAGACGCCACACAGATCGACGTGGATGTGGTTCAGGGTGGTGTCAAGCGCATGCGGGTACGGGACGATGGCCTGGGCATATCTCGGAACGATCTGTCACTGGCGCTCTCCCGTCATGCCACCAGCAAGGTTGCTTCTCTGGAAGATCTGGAAGGGATCAGGAGCATGGGTTTTCGTGGGGAGGCCTTGCCCAGTATTGCCTCGGTTTCCCGGCTGATACTGTTGTCCCGGGAGCGGGGTGCAGATCAGGCCTGGAAGCTGGATGGGGAGTCCCTGGAACCTGCGCCCGCCGCTCATCCAGAAGGCACCACGGTGGATGTGCAGGATCTTTTCTACAACACCCCGGCGCGGCGCAAATTCCTGAAGACGGACAAGACCGAGTTCCGTCATCTGGAGCAGGTATTGCGGCGCTTGGCCCTGGCGCGCTTCGACGTGGCGTTCAAACTGCAGCACAATGGCAAGCCGGTTTTTTCTGCACGCCAGGCGAACAATGTAGGGGAGCGGGAGACCCGGATTGCAAACTTGCTGGGGCAGGGTTTTATCGACAACAGCCTGCGCTTCGAGCATGAAGCCGCTGGTTTGCGCCTGTCCGGATGGATCGGTTTGCCGGCCTTTTCCCGCAGCCAGGCGGATATGCAGTATTTCTTCGTCAACGGCCGCATGGTCAGGGACAAGCTGGTGAGCCATGCGGTTCGGCAGGCTTACCAGGATGTGCTCTATCATGGTCGCCATCCTGCATACCTACTGTATCTGGAACTGGCGCCCGAGCTGGTGGATGTGAATGTGCATCCGACCAAGCACGAAGTGAGGTTTCGTGAAGGCCGCCTGGTGCATGACTACCTGTTTCGCACCCTGCATCAAGTGCTTGCAGATGTGCGGCCCGGGGATCAGGTGGTTCCACCGGAATCCTCCCGGCAGGTTTCGCCCGGAGACACGCCGGTGTTGCCGCCAGTGGCGATGGCGGCCGGCCAGGCATCGGTAAGAGAACCCGCCCAATCCTACCAATCGGCTTTTCGCTGGCAAATGCCAGGTGCCACAACAGCTTCAAGGCTAGCGCGGCCTGCGTCTGCACCGATCCCTGACAATGGTGAAATGCCAGCCCTGGGCTACGCCCTGGCGCAACTGCATGGCGTGTATATACTGGCGCAAAATGCCGCAGGTTTGATCATTGTGGACATGCATGCAGCTCACGAGCGCATTGTCTACGAACGCCTCAAGCAATCCCTGGATGGACAGGGGATACGCAGTCAGCCGCTGTTGGTGCCCGTGTCTGTCAAGGTCAGCCCCCGGGAAGTGCAGCTTGCCGCGGAGAACCAGGGAGTGCTCAAAGAACTGGGTCTGGAAATCGATCAACTGGACACAGCTACCCTGGTGGTTAGATCCCTGCCCGCCCTGCTCGAAGGCGCCGATGCAGAAAACCTGGTGCGTGATCTGCTTTCGGATCTGGTGACTCATGGCAGTAGTGGGCGTATCAGGCAGGCCATCAATGAAGTGCTTTCCACCATCGCCTGTCATGGCTCTGTACGCGCCAACCGGCGGCTGGCGCTGGAGGAAATGAATGCGTTGCTGCGGGATATCGAAAGCACCGAGCGCAGCGGCCAATGCAATCACGGGCGTCCCACCTGCACGCAGCTTTCCATGGCCGAACTGGATAAACTGTTCCTGCGTGGGCGCTGATGGCTGAGAAAAGACAGCCGGCAGCCATCTTTGTCATGGGCCCCACGGCAGCCGGAAAGACCGAACTGGCAACCGAACTGTTCCGCCAGCTGCCTGTAGATGTGATCAGCGTGGATTCTGTGTTGGTGTACCGGAGAATGGATATCGGCACTGCCAAACCTGACCCGGAACTGCTGCGGGAGATCCCCCATGCTCTGGTGGACATTTGCGAGCCGGAGGAAGCTTATTCCGCCGCCCGTTTCCGGGTGGATGCGCTGGAGAAAATGCGGCAAAGCACCAGTGCCGGCAAAATCCCCTTGCTGGTTGGCGGTACCATGCTGTATTTTCGCGCCCTGGAGCAGGGGTTGTCGGATTTGCCGGAATCTGACTCAAAGGTGCGAAGCGCATTACAGCAGCGGCTCCAGCAGCAAGGTTCTGCGGCTCTGCACCGGGAGTTGCAAATGCAGGATCCGGAATCTGCAAAGCGCATTCATCCCAATGATCCCCAGCGCATACTACGTGCCCTGGAAGTGATGGAAATCAGTGGTCAGCCCTTGTCTCGGTTGCAGGAGCGGCAGGGAGAGAAACTCCCCTATAATATTCTGAAGCTGATAAAGGCTCCCAGGGAACGCAAGCTGCTGCACCAGCGTATCGCCCGGCGCTTTGATACGATGTTGCAAAGCGGCTTCGAGGAAGAAGTGCAGGCGCTGATGGCCCGGCCCGGTTTTTCGCCACAATTGCCATCCATGCGTGCCGTGGGTTACCGGCAAATGATCGAATACTTGCAGGGAGCTTGCAGCCGGGAAGAAATGCGGGAGAAAGGTATTATCGCCACCCGCCAGTTGGCCAAGCGGCAGCTTACCTGGTTACGCCGGGAAAGCCGTGCAAACTGGTTGAACGAAGAACCGGGAAAAACACTGGAGCAGGCATTGAAATTGATTGATTTAAAAGCTTTTTTATAAACACATAAAATAATTGCGAAGTAATGGCCTTGTGTTATATTAAAAAAGACGTATTTGGTGTGGAGCTCATTATTTCCACGCATTAATTATAATAAGTACAGAAGGAGCAAAACTATGTCAAAAGGGCAATCTCTCCAAGACCCTTTCCTGAATGCGTTGCGTAAAGAGCGTATTCCCGTATCTATTTTTTTGGTCAACGGCATTAAACTACAGGGAACCATCGATTCCTTTGATCAATTTGTGGTGCTGCTGAAAAATACCGTCAGCCAGATGGTGTACAAACACGCCATCTCTACGGTGGTGCCAACGCGCAATGTCCGCTTGGCCCCAGCTCAAGAAGCGGAGTCTTCTGATCCTGGCAATATTTAGATTGCGACCCCCAAAAACAGAGTCGTCTGATTTCTGGCGAGATGTTTGAGCGTCCCCAGGCCGGCGAAACGGCCATTCTTGTGCATGTTTCCCGGCAGGGAGCTGCCGACCCCGACGAGTTACAGGAGTTTCGTGAGCTGGCGACATCAGCAGGCGCGCAGGTGGCTGAGCTGGTAACCGGGGTGCGCCGCACACCAGATCCCCGCTATTATGTGGGCAAAGGCAAGGCGTATGAGATCAAGACCCTGGTAGAGGCTGCACGGGCTGAACTGGTAATCTTCGATCACGCTCTTTCTCCCAGCCAGGAGCGCAATCTGGAAGCCTTGTTCCAGTGTCGGGTGCTGGACAGATCCGGTCTGATTCTGGATATTTTTGCCCAGCGCGCCCGCTCTTTCGAGGGCAAGCTGCAGGTGGAGCTGGCACAATTGCGCCACCTTTCCACTCGTCTGATACGGGGATGGACGCACCTGGAACGGCAGAAAGGCGGTATCGGCCTGCGCGGGCCGGGGGAAACCCAGCTGGAAACTGACCGCCGCCTGCTGAACCAGCGTATTGACCAGATTCGCCGGCGTCTGAAAAAAGTGGATGGCCAGCGGGATCAGGGGCGCAAGGCCAGGCGGCGTGCAGATGTGCCCACAGCCTCTCTGGTCGGCTACACCAATGCCGGGAAATCCACCTTGTTCAATCGCCTCACACATGCCCGTGTATATGTGCGGGATCAGCTGTTTGCCACCCTGGATCCCACCTTGCGCCGACTGTCCCTGCCAGAAGGTGAAAACATCGTACTGGCGGATACCGTGGGCTTCATTTCCCGCCTTCCCCATGAGCTGGTAGCGGCGTTCAAATCCACTTTGCAGGAAACCGTGGAAGCTTCGCTATTGCTGCACGTCATCGACGCCGCCAGTCATCGTCGTAGCGAAAACATGGCAGAAGTGGACGATGTGCTGCAGCAAATTGGTGCAGACAAGGTTCCGCGATTAGAGGTGTACAACAAAATCGATTTGCTGGAGAATGCGCAACCTCGTATCGACCGGGATGAGCAGGGAGCCATTGTCCGGGTATGGTGCTCAGCGCAGACCGGTGCGGGCATGGATTTGCTGGTGGATGCCTTGCAGGAGCGCTTCCATCAGGCGCATGTGCGCAAGCATCTGCGCCTGCAGCCAGCAGACGGGCGTCTGCGTGCCTTGCTGCATGAAAACACCCGTGTGTTGCAAATGCAGGATCTGGAGAACGGTGGCTGTGAGATGGAAGTGGAGCTGACAGTGGCGAATTTTCAGCGTTTATTAAAAAAAGAACCCGCCCTGGCGGAAAAACTCCTGGAATACTGAGGAAGCTATTTGTTGCTGCCCGGCTCTGGGCAATAGCACTTTTCCTCGAACTTGGTACAATCAACCTTTCGGCCACAGCAGCAGCTGCTAGGCCAAAACTAATTTTGGAGCAATACATGGCCTGGAATGAACCGGGTGGTAATGATAAGGACCCCTGGAGTGGAAAGGGGAAAGATCAAGGGCCACCAGACCTAGATGAAGTTGTAAAAAAACTGCAGGACAAGATAGGAGGGCTGTTTGGCGGCAAAAAAGGCGGCGGCTCATCTCTTGGTGGCGGCCCATCCTTTGGCGGCGGCAAGGGAGGTGGCAAGTTGATTGCCGTTCTCGTGATCGTTGTTTTGGTCGTGCTGGCGGCAATCCAGAGCTTTTACATCGTACAGCCCGCAGAGCGGGCAGTGGTGCAACGCCTGGGTGCCTACCATTCTGTAACCACCCCTGGCCCGCATTTCCTGGTTCCCTTCATCGACAAGAAAACCATTATCAATGTCGATCAGGTAAACAAGTTCGGGCATCGCGCCCAGATGTTGACCAGAGATGAAAACATTGTTGATGTCACCCTGACCGTTCAGTACCGGGTTCAGGATGCGGCGGATTTCCTGTTCCAGGATGCCGACCCGGTAAAAACCATCTACAGCACGGTAGAATCGGCGCTACGTGAGGTCACCGGCAAAAGTACCCTGGACGAGATCATTACCGAGAACCGTAGCGCGGTTGCGGCCATGGTCAAACAGAATACCCAGACATTGCTCAACACCTACAAAACCGGCCTGGTGGTGACCAATGTCAACATTCAGGATGCCAACCCGCCGGAAGAGGTGAAAGAGGCGTTTGATGATGCAACCCGCGCCATGGCGGACAAGGAACGGGTGCAGAACCAGGCCGATGCCTATGCCAACGACATCGTTCCCCGCGCAAGAGGCGCGGGAGCCAGACAGGTTGAGGATGCCAAAGCGGATGCTTTCAAGGTCGTATCCGAAGCAAATGGTGAAACCAAGCGTTTCCTGGCGCTGCTGGGAGAATATCAGAAGGCTCCGGAAGTCACTCGTCAGCGACTGTACCTGGATACCATGCAGGAAGTGCTGGGCGAAACCGGAAAAGTATTGCTGGATGTAAAGGAAGGCAGCAACACCCTGACCTATCTACCCCTGGATCGAATCATGAACCAACCACGAATGGCGCCAGCCGGTGCTGTGCAGCTGCCGGGATATGAAAGCCTGGAAAAAGAATCCAAAACCCGCAAGCTGGAAGATGCCCAGCGCCGCCGTGACGAAGTACAGAGTGATCGGGATCGCGCCAGGAGGAATCGTTGATGAACTCTCCAAAGATGATGATCGCCGCTGTTGTTGCGGTAATTCTGTTGTTGCTGGCTTCTACCAGTTTGTTCCTGGTGCAGGAAAACCAGACAGCCCTGCTGCTGCGCCTGGGTAAAATCGTTGACTCGGATTTCAAGCCCGGCATCCATTTCAAGATACCTGTGATCCAGACTGTGGAGCGTTTTGACAAACGCCTGCAAACCCTGGATGCAAAGCCGGAGCATTTCCTCACCAGTGAAAAGAAATTCGTGGTGGTCGATTCCTTCATTAAATGGCGTATTGACGATACTGCACAGTATTATCGCTCTACCCGGGGCAACATGATGAC
>JAJRUY010000077.1 GCA_024277555.1 Gammaproteobacteria bacterium
AGATGGGGTCTCTGGTATTGCTTGTCAGTATTGACGAGGCTTTCCTGAATGCTTCCCAGCAGCGCGCCAGCACCTCACAAACCACGGTGGCTCTGGTGGATAGCGAAAGCCAGACCATACTTGCCAGCAGCCGCAATACCGGGTTGCTCGATGGCGCCAATATCAATGCCCTGGAATCCGACTATGTGATTACCGCCCAATCCTTTTTTGAATACGGCAACGCTCCTCTGAACCTGCTTTTTGCCACGCTGATTTCACGGGATGTCATTGACGCCACCAGGCAAAGTATTGTTGCAGTAGAGCGCCGCCATCGTTTGACTGGCGCCGCCATCGTGGGTCTGATCTTTGTACTATTGTTTATTCTGATTTCCAGCCGTATCAACCGCCTGTTGAAACGGGTGGCAAAATTTTCCAGCAGAGCCTTGCATATCGAGCATCCTACCCCCCGGGGTGGCAACCAGCTGCTGATCATGGAAGACTGGATACGCAGCTTTACCCAGGCGGTAATGAAAGCCAGGGAGGAAATGCGTGCAAGATACACGGCGGAAATTCAGGAAAGAGAGGCGCTGAAAACTGCGGTGCTGGATGCTTCTCTGGATCCTATCGTGACCATTGATCAAGCTGGACATATCGTGGACTTCAATCCTACGGCAGAAAAGATCTTTGGCTACAGCAGGGATGAAGTGCTGAATCAGGCGCTGGAAGAGCTGATCTTTGACAAAGGCTCCCGGGAAGCATTCAACAGTTTGCTGTATGACTGTCTGGAATAGCAAGCGCCGGAATCTCCCACGGTATTGCGCACCCTCAGTGCGCGCAGCAAAGATGGCAAGCTGTTTCCTGTGGAAGTGGCGATCAAGCCAGTAATGCTGGAAAACAAGCTGTTTTTCACTACCTATATACGGGATATTTCTGAACGAAAGCGCCAGGCTCAGGAGATATCCAGTCTGGCCGCCTTTCCCGGAGAAAGCCCTCTGCCAGTATTGCGCATCAACCAGCCGGGGGTGGTGATCTATGCCAACAAAGCCAGTGCTGCGTTGCTGGAATACTGGGGCTGCAGGCGCATGCAGACAGTCCCGATCTACTGGAAACGTTTGGTGGAACAGACCCTGGAAACCGGGCGCGCTACAGAAGTGGAAGTGGAAACCAGTGCCGGGGTGTTTTCCCTGTTGCTGGCGCCGGTCGCCAATCTTGCTTATGTGAATGTCTACGGGCGTGATATCACGGCGATCCGTCAGGCCGAGGAAGAGGCGCGTCACCGCCAGAATGAGCTTATTCATGTGTCACGTCTGAGCACTATGGGGGAGATGGCCACCGGTATTGCGCATGAGCTGAATCAACCTCTTTCCGCAATTGTGAATTTCGCCAATGGATGCGCCCGGCGCATTCGCCTGGGCATGGGGGAAAAAGAGGAGTTGATCAGGGCCATGGAGCAAATTTCCCTGCAGGCGGAGCGCGCGGGGGAGATCATCAAGCGCCTGCGTGGCATGGTCACACGCCAGCAACCGGTGCGCGAGCATACCGACCTGAATACCCTGGTGAAAGATGCCTGTGCCCTGATTGCCCATGACCGCCAGAAATTGAAAATCGCCATGGAGCTGCAATTGAGTCGCCAGCCGGTGATTGCCCGCATTGATCCGGTGCAGATAGAGCAGGTGATTCTGAATCTGCTGCGAAATGCCCTGGATGCCCTGGGCGAGCAGCGCCAGAAAGAACGCCGCCTGCTTCTCGAAACGGGCATGAGTGTCCAGGGCATGGCTTATATCCGCGTCCAGGACAATGGCAGCGGCATCGTGCTGGAAGATATGAAGCATCTGTTCGACCCGTTTTTCAGCACCAAGAAAACCGGCATGGGTATGGGCCTGTCTATCAGCAAGACCATTGTTGCCGAACACAATGGTAGAATCATGGCGGATTCCCTGCCGGGAAAAGGTACAGTGTTTACCATTGTATTACCGGCCAGTAGCGCTATTGCGGAGAGTATTGCCTCATGAATGACAGTCAAGCAAAATCCTGCCCCACGGTTTTCGTGGTGGATGATGATGAAGCCATGCGCAGCTCCCTGCAGTGGCTGATCGAGTCCGTGGGGTTGGCGGTAGAGTGTTATGCTTCTGCAGAGGCTTTTCTCGAAGCCTATTATCCCGGCCGCTCCGGATGCCTGTTGCTGGATGTGCGCATGCCGGGCATGGGCGGGCTGGAATTGCAGGAATATCTGCAGCGCCACGAAATCCATATTCCCGTTATCATCATCACCGGGCATGGGGATGTCCCCATGTCGGTACGGGCGATGAAGGAAGGAGCAATCGACTTTATCGAAAAGCCGTTCAATGATGAATTGCTGCTGGATGCGATCCGCAATGCCCTGTCGGTGGACGAGCAGCAGCGCTGGCAGCAGTCTCAGCGTGCGGAGCTGGCTGCGCGCCTGTCCCTGCTCACTCCCAGAGAGCACGAAGTGATGGAGATGGTAACGGCCGGAAAATCCAACAAGGATATCGCCAACGCCTTGGGGGTTTCAGCCAAAACCGTGGAAGCGCATCGTGCCAAAGTCATGGACAAGATGCAGGCTGGCTCCCTGGCGGAGCTGGTGCGGATGTCCATGCTGGCCTCGCAATAATTCCACGGTCAGCCCGGGCATGGAAGTCACGACTTTATTCGGCGGGACTCTGTCCTGATTCTTCGGTGAACAGGCCTTTTTCCGCCTGTGTATGACATGCGATGCAGTTGCCCAAAGAGCGTACTTCAGGATTGCCGGTTACCTGCTGCGCCGGTATTTCCTGGTGTTTGTTGCGAAAATAAGGCAGCTCAGTGATTCGCATGGGAATGCCCTTTATGTTGTGAATCATCTGGTTGCTGACCGTATAGTCAACGCGCCCTGCCGCACCATTCAGCAGATAATTGGTGATGGTTTTCCAGCTCTTCCTGGATATTTTCACATTCTCGCCGAAATGCTCATGCAATGTTGTCATCAGCCTTTCCCAGGAATGCGCTGGCAACAATCCTGGTGGATAGGCCATGTGGCAACTTCCACATTCCTTGCGATAGGATTCTTCTGTTACCGGAGCCACTCCCGGCTTGGAATGGACACCCCAGGGGGTGCTGACAGGTTCTTCCTTATCTGCCAGCAAGGTCGTGCTGAACCCGGTTGTTATGACAAGCAGCGCAGCCGAGGCGATGGCTGTGGCATAGTTCATTTTTGTTTCCTCCTTCCGAGATGATCAAGAGTTTTCCGGGGTATTCTATTTGCATCACAGCGTAATGCAATAATATTAATAATTCCTGCGCACGACTCCATATCCCGGATGTTTCACCTGGAAGTCCGATGATTGTGCCGAGATTGTTGTTCAGAGGCGAATTTCTGATCGAATCAATAGCCCAAGCTATTGATGAGTGAAGAAATATCGTCTCTGGGCAACAAGATCGGTGCAAGGGCGG
>JAJRUY010000078.1 GCA_024277555.1 Gammaproteobacteria bacterium
ACTGCAAAAGGGTCTTCCCGAGGCGCTGGCTGGCAGAGGCGCCCGCCTGGGCAGCAGGGATCAACTTATCTGCCAGAGCTGCCATCAAGTGCATGGTGGCGACGGGGAGTTTCTGCTTGTTGACAGAATGGAAGCCGGGAAGTTATGCATAAGCTGCCATGAAAGCCAGCATTCCCGGGATGCAAAACAGGCCCGGCGCAAGGGCATTCATCCCGTAGACCTGAAGCTGGAGAATGAGGTGGAGCTGGGAGGCCGGAAAATCAAGCAACTCGATTGCCTGGCCTGCCACTCCATACACGCGGCCCAGCCGGACACGGCCTTGTTGCCCCAGGGCAAGAATGCGCATAATCTTTGCCTGGCCTGCCACGAGCGTCAGAATGCGGAAAATGCAGACGAGGCCCGCAAGCAGGGGATTCATCCGGTAAACATCGAACTTGAAGAAGCGGTGGAGCTAGCCGGGCGCAAGCTGAAAAGGCTGGATTGCAAGAGCTGCCATTCCGTGCATGAAGGCGTGAACAATACCCCGGTGCTGGTAGACAAATACCTGGATGGCAAATTGTGCCAGGCCTGTCATGAGAATCAGGCAAAGCTTGCGAATACAGATCATGATCTGCGTCGGCAGCCCAAGCAGCGAAAAAACCGTCTTCAGGAGCCGTATGCCGAAGCAGGCCTGTGCGGGGGATGTCATACCCTGCATCGGGGTGAGAAGACGCTTCCCTTTCTTTTCGCCGGGCCTGAGTATTCCTCCGATCCCGCCTCTGATATGGTCGCCAGGGACAAGTTGTGCATGGCCTGCCATCATGAAGACAACAAGCTGGATGCGAAGCCCATCAAGGATTACACCCATCCCTGGAAGGACCTGGTGCTGCGTTCCGATCCCAAGGTAATGCCGTTGCTGAATGAACAGGGGGAAGTTGCAGAATTTGGCCGCATTGCCTGTATTACCTGTCATGAGCCCCATATCTGGCATCCGGGGAAGAAGGCGCCGCAAAATCCGCGCAAGGATGACCGGGACAATGAGGAAGGAACGGTATTCAGCAGTTTCCTGCGGCGCAGGGGGGCGGAGAACAGCTTTTGTATCAGCTGCCATGGTGCTGAAGCCAGGTACAAATACAAGTACTATCATGATCCCCAGGGCAGGGAAAAGAAACTGGATTATCTGAACTGAGAGCTGAGTCAGCCAGGATCCGGAAGCCGGATGATGACGATGGTTCCGGCATGGGGAGAGGAAGTGATTTCTATTTCACCATTGTGATCGAGAACGATGTTTCTCGCCAGAGCCAGCCCCAGGCCGGTACCCTTGCCTGTCGCCTTGGTGGTGGCGAAGGGTTCGAACAGCTGTTGCTGGAAATGCTCCGGAATTCCCACCCCCTGATCAATGACTTCGATGATGATCCAGGATGCATTTCTACTGACCCTGATATGGATGCTGTCTCCCGGAGCAGATGCATCACTGGCGTTGTTCAGCAAGTTGACGAAAACCTGGGCCAGGCGCTGCCGATCTGCCAGTACAACAAGCTCGGGCTTGCAATCTATCCGGTATTCCAGTTGGTTGTGTTTTTGCACCAGCTGCACCAGCGCCAGGGCGTCCTGCAATATATCGGCAAGTGTAACTGGCTGTAGCGACTGTTGCCCGCCGCTGCTGCTGCGACTGAAGTTCATCAGTGATTGCACGATATTGGTGATGCGTTTCGTCTGAGCCAGAATGTCTTGGGCGCTTTGCTCGATGGCAGCAGGTTCTTCCTCGTATTTGAGATTCTGGGCAATGGAGGCGATGCCGGTAACCGGGTTGCCAATTTCATGGGCCACGCCAGCGGCCAGGCGGCCAATGGAGGCCAGGCGGTCGCTATGGGCAAGCTCTGCTTCGAGGTTTTCCAGTTGGGTAAGATCTTCCATCAAAATCACCATTCCCGGGGCTTCCGAACTGACGGATATCTGCGGAGCTTCGATTACCGCCTTGTGTAGATTGAACCAGCGCGTCTTGCCTGCAAACTCCACTTCAAGGTGGTAGCTGTGGCTGTCCGAAGCGCGGGCAAAGCCCCCCAAAAGATTGTTCCAGGGACTGGGCAGCTGCTGCAAGGGATGGCCAACAGTGACCTGATCGGTGACACCCGTATATTCTTCCATTACCTGATTCCAGATGGTAATTTCACCATCCTGTCCCAGCGCACAGGCCCCCAGGGGAAGGTCTTCCAGTATTTGTTTCTGGTAGCGCTGCAGGTTGTCCAGTTCCCGGGTCAGTCCGTGGAGCAGGGAACGGGAGCGTGCCAGGCGCTCTTCCACATGGCGCATGGAATCGGCCAGGGCAGTGCGGGCCTCGGGATCCAGGGCCAGCCGCCGGTTGATGATCAGGTGTGACATTTGCGGGCCGATGAGGCCATAGAGGTTGTGCTCGATGCGCTCGCGCAGACGCCGCAGTTCCCTGGGCCGGGTTTCCGTCGGTGGCATGCCCAGATCGCCCAGGGCGCGATCCACCTCGTTTCTGGCGGTGGATTCGCCCAGAAGCGCGCCAAGCTCTTTCTTGAATTCATCCGGTGAACGGGCGGCAACCACACCGGTAAGGGGGACAAAGATGCTGCTGCAACAGCTGTCTGCTGCCTGCTGTTCTTCCTTGCGCTGGCGGCTAAAAAG
>JAJRUY010000079.1 GCA_024277555.1 Gammaproteobacteria bacterium
CCCACGGCAGTCTGATGATTCCCTGGTACAGCGAACAGATGTGCCGCTGGCTCCTGTATCAGCAAGCTTTGCCTGAAACCGCCGATATCGCCCGCTATGGTTATTATTAACCCGGCACCAATATATGTCGTGTTCAGGGCTTCAAGAATGGCCCGGATCAAGGCGCAGCTCGCCGGCAAGGGTTGGTTCCCTTGTCAAGAGCCGCAACGCGGAGCCGGGTCATTCTTGAAGCCCCTGACAGTATGATTAACAAGGGAAGGCCGGTGTGTGCCTGCCTGCGGACGGCGTTATCGAAACTTGCTGTAGGGGGCTACAGCGGCGTTTCGATGCCTTGCCGCAGGCAGGCACACACCGGCTGAACACGGCATATATTGGTACTGGGTTAATAACCCGACCGGCTTAGGGAACGATCTGATCTATCACTAGTTCCACTGCCTTCCCGGCAGCGACAGACACCGTGACTTCTGCGCTTTGTAGATCACCACTCGCCGCCGAAGGCTGGGAGCCCTTGGCGATGCGGGCGGCAATTATCAGCTGTTGGTAATCCGCCAGCTTGGTTCCCTGCTGCAGCATGGCGCTGTCGTCCATCACCAGCCTTGCGGGCAAATCACCTGCGGTGATGCGCACCGCCGCCACCGGCATGGGCGGCCCTTCTATCTGCTTGGCGAAGATAAACAGGCGATCACCGGGATTCACCTTGTCCTGCAACGCGGGATCAAGGCTGACACTCAGTTCAATGTCTGTAGATCCCGCAGCAACAGGCTCGGGTTGGGCAGCAATTCCGGGCTGCGCGACGGCTGAACCCGGGTCATCCAGCTCCATGCCTGCCTGAGCCGCCGCCTGTTTCACCTGGGCGATCATCTTCCGCAACTCCCGTACAAAATCGGCATTGTCAGCAAGGGAGACCTCTGCCCGCCGCCAGTAATATATGGCGTTCTGGTAATCTTTGGCTTCCACCGCCCCCTTGCCCGCCAGCCACAGGGCGGTGGAATCATTCGGCTCCTTGTCCAGGGCCTGGCGCACCAGGTCATAAGGCCTGCCACTGATCTTTCCCCCTTGCACCATCGCCAGGGTATCCGCCAGGGCGATCAGCGCCTGGGGATGATTGTCGGTAAGCTTGCGCAGTTGCTCATAGGCCTGAGCCGCTTCGGGAAAACGATTCATGGATTGATACACGCGCCCCAGCATAAACCAGCCCTCGGAATCGTCCGGCGCCATCTTCACTCGCTCTTCCAGACCTGCCAACAGCTCTTCCATGGTTGGCGTTGTTCCGTCACCACCCATTGCATGGGGGTTCTGCACTCCGGCAGCATTTTGTGCCCCGGGGACGCCGCTCACTTCCAAATACCGGGGCGACCCCAGCTTCATGTAGATGCCAATACTCAGCACCGGCACCAGCAAGGCGACCACGATTGCCGCAAACCGAGCACTGGCGGGCTGCACCTTGACGACCACCTCTTCCACTTCTGTATCTTCCAGCAATCCGGCCTCAAGCTCCTCCTTTGCCTGGACATAGGTTTCTTCGTCAAGGTTGCCTGCGGCCTTTTCCTGATCCAGTTCTGCGAGTTTTTCTCTGGCCAGAAGCAGGTTCTGTTCCCGCTGACTGCTTGTGATGTCCGGGCGTTGACGCAAGAACACCAACACCAGCACAGCAACACCCAGCCCCAGCATCAGGGCAACGATAATCCAGAAAGTCATTATTTTTCCTCGGTCTGGTTCAGCAGCTTTTCAGCACGTTGGCGCTGTTCTTCACTGAGAAGGCGGTCGTTGGTGGAAGGACGGCGGCGAATGATGCGTACCAGCATCGCTACCGCAAAAACAAATATCAGCACTGGCCCGACCCAGAGCATCAGGGTAGTGGCATTGAACGGCGGGCTGTACATGACGAAATCACCGTAGCGCGTCACCATGAACTCCACAATCTCATCCTTGTTCTGACCTTTTGACACCATCTCATAGGTCTTGCGCCGCAGATCCTGGGCCAACTCCGCATTGGAATCCGCAATGTTTTGGTTCTGGCACACCAGGCAACGCAATTCTCGCGTCAAATCGAGAAACAGGGCTTCCTGCTCGGGATCGGAAAACTCGTAGGTATCGATGCGCGCCAGGGCGCTGCTGCCAATACACAAGCCAAGCAGCAGAACAAGGGCTTTCACGACAGTGATTTCACGAAGGATAAAACGCATGGATTACTCCGTTGGCTTCTGGGCTTGGAAATACTTGGCAAACTTTTCCTGCCATACCTGCGGATGCAATGCGCCTGCATGTTTTTCGCGGACAATGCCTTGCGCATCGATGAGGAAAGTCTCCGGTGCGCCATATACGCCCCAATCAATAGCGGCATCACTGTTTGGGTCAAACCCGACTTCCACGAAAGGATTACCCTTTTGCTTGAGAAAATCGATTGCATCATCCTTATCATCCCGCCAGTCCATGCCCAGGATGGGCACGCCCTGGCGCGACAGGTACATCAGGTATTCATGCTCCTTCCAGCATTCCGGACACCAGGTACCCCAGACATTCAGCAGCCAGACCTTGCCTGCATAGTCGCTACTCTTTACCCGGTCATTCTCCACCAGCAAGTTGGGCAGATCAATGCTTGGCGCAGGCCGGCCGATGAACTCCGTGGGGATATCCCGGGGATTGTATTCCCCTTTGTTCATTTTCATCAGCACGAAATAGAATAGCCCCGCCAGGACAAGAAAGGCAATCAGGGGGATAAAGGCGCGACTATTGCTCATACAGTTGCCCCCACCGCGGCTTTATCCATTGCGGTACGGCGCGCCCGCACCCGGTAGCGCTTGTCCGCCATGGACAAAAGGCCACCCAGGGACATAATCAGCGAACCCAGCCAGATCCAGCGCACATAGGGCTTGTGATACAGACGCACACTCCAGGCGCCTTCTGACCCCAGAGGCTCGCCCAGGGCGACAAAGAGGTCGCGGGTCAGGCCGGCATCGATCCCTGCTTCGGTCATGGGCATCCCGGAACGATAATTGCGTTTTTCCGGGTGCAGAACCGCTATTTGTTCGCCCTCCCGGGTAATCACCACTTCACCGCGATCCCCGCTGTAGTTCGGCCCCTGCAGATGAGTGGCTCCCTTGAACAGGAACTGGTAGCCGCCCATTTCATGAGACTGGCCAACGTCCAGCCGCAGATCTTTCTCGGTACTGTAGACAGACGTCAGGGTAATGCCCACGATGAAGACAGCCAAGCCTATGTGTCCAAAAGCCATGCCCCAGTGTGACAGGGACAAACCACCCAGTCCCCGACCCCGCGCCTGATCCCTGGTTACCTTGAGGGTGGTAAAGAACACCCAGAAAGCCAGCACCATACCGATGGCCGCCAACCAGTCGAACTTCTGCATCACCACAACCGGATACAACACGCCGAATACGACACTGGCTACGAGAGACACGCGCACCTTGGGCCACAGGTTCTTGAGGCTGTCCCGCTTCCAGCGTGCCATGGCGCCAATGCCCATCAAAACCACCAACGGCGCAGTCAGGGGGATAAAGACGGCATTGAAATAGGGAGGGCCTACGGAAATCTTGCCCATGTCCAACGCATCCAGCAACAGGGGATACAGGGTTCCCAGCAATACGGCAGCGCAAGCCACTACCAGAATCACATTGTTGAGCAACAAGGCAGATTCCTTGGACACCAGATCAAAACGCACATAGCTGCGCACCTTGGAAGCCCGCACCGCATACAGCGCCAGAGAACCACCGACCACAGCCACCAGGAATACCAGGATAAACATCCCCCGCGCCGGATCCGAAGCAAACGCATGCACGGATGTCAGCACTCCGGAACGCACCAGGAACATTCCCAGCAAGCTCAGTGAGAAAGCAAAGATCGCCAGCAACACAGTCCAGGCCTTGAATGCGCCACGCTTTTCCGTCACCGCCAGGGAGTGCATCAAAGCAGTACCCGCCAGCCAGGGCATGAAGGAGGCGTTTTCCACCGGATCCCAGAACCACCAGCCGCCCCAGCCCAGCTCGTAATAGGCCCACCAGGATCCCAGGGCAATGCCCAGAGTCAGAGATACCCAGGCAACCTGTGTCCAGGGGCGGGACCAGCGCGCCCATGCCGCGTCCAGCCGCCCACCCAGCATGGCGGCGATGGCAAAGGCGAAAGGAACGGCAAAGCCTACATAGCCCATGTACAAAAGTGGGGGATGCAGCGCCAGGCCGGGATCCTGCAATAGCGGATTCAGATCCTTGCCTTCCAGCGGTGGCGGCACAAGGCGCTCGAAGGGATTGGAGGTGAACAGCATGAACATCAGGAAGCCCACGGAGAGCAATCCGAGAATGCTCAGCACCCGGGCCATCATAACCGGCGGAATACTCCGCCCGAATAGGGTAACTGCTGTAGTCCAGACGGAAAGCGTCAACGCCCAGAACAGCAACGAACCCTCATGGGCACCCCATACGCCAGACACCTTGTACAGGATCGGCAGGCTGGTATTGGAGTTGGATGCCACATACAACACCGAAAAATCACTTTCCAGAAAGCTCCATGTCAGGCAGGCAAAGGCGATGGCCGTGAACAACAGCTGCAGTCTTGCGACCGGCTTGGCAATGGCCACCCACGAGGCAATTCCCTTTTGTGCACCCACCAGGGGGAAGAAAGACTGGATCAGGACAAGAACCAGCGCCAGCACCAGGGCAAAATGTCCGATTTCAGGAATCATAGCGGTTTGTTCCCCTTGGCCATATCTGCAATTCCCTTTTGGTGGCCTTTTTCCAGCGCATCGGCAACCTCGGGAGACATATAGTTTTCATCATGTTTGGCCAGCACTTCATCGGCCACAAAAACACCGTCAGGGCCCATGCGACCTTGGGCAATCACGCCCTGCCCCTCCTTGAACAGATCGGGAAGAATGCCGGTATAGGCGACTTTCACGGTATGCGCATTGTCCGTCACCTCAAAACGCACGGTGAGTTCTTCGCCTCTTTCCACAGAGCCGGGCTGAACCAGCCCCCCGAGACGAAACACATGATCCGCCGGCACCTTGTTTTCAGCCACTTCCGTGGGTGAAAAGAAATAGGACAGATTGTTGCCCAGGGCATTGAACACCAGCCAGCTGGCCGCACCCAGCACCACCAGCCCTACCAGTAAAAACCCCAGTCGCTTGTGTCTGGCTTTCATGATTGTTGCTCCGATTTGATACGAACAAGACGGGAAATTCGCTGAAGAGCCGCTTTGCGGCGCTGCCTGACCAGCAAGGGCTCGGCAATCATCAGCAATGCAGTGGCCCCGAAAGACCCCCACACATACAGGGCATAGCCGCCCATGGCAAAAAATTCAGATAGTCCACCTTTCATCGGCGTACCTCCGGCAGTTCAGATACCCAGCGCGTATCCTTTTCACGCTCCAGGATGATTGAGCGCACCCGGTACATGGCGACCGCGATGCTATATGCCCAGAAGGCGAAAGTCATGATGAGCATTGTCTGCAGCATGATGGTGCCCATGCTGGAGCCTTCAGTTACGCTCACCGTAGCCCCCTGATGCAGGGTATTCCACCATTTGACCGAAAAATAGATGATGGGAATATTCACCACACCCACCAGCAGCAACACGGCTCCGGCACGGTCGGCCCGCCGCGTGTCATCAATGGAACCCTGCAGGGCGATAAAACCGATATAGAGGAAGAACAGGATCAGCTCCGAAGTCAGGCGCGCATCCCACACCCACCAGGCTCCCCACATGGGCTTGCCCCAGAAGGCGCCGGTCCATAGCGCAATGAATGTCATGATGGCGCCGGTTGGCGCCAGCGCCTGGGCCATCATGGAGGACAGGCGGGTATTGAACACCAGGCCGATGCCGGCCCAGAAGGCCATTACCAGATAGATAAACATGGACATCCAGGCAGAGGGGACGTGAATAAAGATAATGCGGTAGCCTTCACCCTGCTTGTAATCCGTAGGGGCAACAAAAAAGCTCATGTAAAGGCCGATGGCGAGCAATACCACTGCAATCAATGCGGCTATTTTTCCAATCGTTCCGGCCAGGGGATAAAATGCCGCCGGAGATGAAAACCGGTAAAGACTCAATCTGCCACTCATAGAAGTTCGCTCGCCACGCCGGGTATCGGTTTGCAGCCCGAATCCATGGACACACCAACAGCCTGTCTGGAACAGACGGCCGCACCATCCAAATCAACATATCGCACTCTGTGTTCCCCCTCAATCCACAGGCTCAGGATATGTGACCACAGAATACCGGTAAAATTCCAGCCAGGCTTGAAGACCATAGTAAAACTCATAAATTTCAGTTTCCCGCTTATCCCTACCATATCAAAGATTACTCCGCCGATATCCTTAGAGCGGCTGCGGTTGCCAGGGGAGCCGCCAAAGCAGACAGCAGCAGGATTGCACCGAGCATGGACAAATGCCCTGCGCCGCCAAGCCCGGAAACCTCGGCTTCCACCGCCCCTGCACCAAAAATCAACACAGGAATATACAGGGGCAACACCAGTAACGATACCAGCACCCCGCCCCCGCGGATGCCCAGGGTCAATGCCGCGCCGATGGCGCCGATCAAACTCAATGCCGGGGTGCCAATCAGCAGCGTCAGCATCATGACTCCTATGGTTGCAGTGGAAAGATCGTACTGCAACCCCAGTAGTGGCGACAGCAACACCAGGGGCAACCCGGTCACCAGCCAGTGCGCCAGCACCTTGCCCAGCACCAGAATGGACAACGGCTGGGGCGCAAGCAGCATCTGCTCCAGAGCGCCATCCTGGTAATCGACAAAAAACAGCTTTTCCAGCGCCAGCATGGAAGCGAGCAACGCCGCCACCCAGAAGACTCCCGGGGCAATCAGGCGCAGGGTATCCAGTTCTGGCCCAATTCCCAGGGGGAAGAGGCTTACCACGATAATGAAGAAAAACAATGTGGTAAGCACGTCCGAGCGCCGCCGCATGGCCAGCAACAGATCACGGGCGACAATGATCCGAAAAGCGCTAAACACAACCGTCCTCTTTCCATCCCAGGCGCAGTTTTTTCACCTTGCCGGAAGTCAGCGCAACCTCCTGATGGGTGGTCAGAACCACCATGCCACCCCGAGCCACATGTTCGGCCAGCACTGCTTCCAGCAGCGCCACCGCCGCCACATCCAGCCCCACGAACGGCTCATCCAGAATCCACAAGGGCGCCTCGCTGAGCAGCAGCCGCGCCAGCGCCACCCGTTTTTGCTGCCCCTGGGACAGCACTCTGGCTGGCAGATCTTCATGGCCACGCAAGCCCATCTGCTCCAGCACTTTCCAGGCTTCGTCTTCCTTCACCGGCACACCGGCCAGGCGGCAGGCAACCAGCAGGTTTTCCACACCGGTGAGATCATCCTTGAGTCCGTTCTTGTGTCCCAGGTACAGCAGTTCCGCTGCATACTCGTCCCGCTGCTTGCGTATCGGCAGGTCTTTCCAGCGCACCTCGCCATCCGTGGGCGCAACCAGCCCGCACAAGGTACGCATGAGGGTGGTCTTGCCACTGCCATTGTGGCCATACAGATACAGCAATTCTCCTTCACCCACGGTAAAGCCGATCCCGGAAAACAGGCATCTATCCCCACGAGTGCATTGCAGATTGACCACTTCGAGCATGAAAAATGTTACCTGATTTCCCTTTTTATCCTGTGGATTCAAGCATTAGCTATTAACTGGAGGTGGGAATATTACAGGGAATTGGCACAAATTGCTCGCCATCTGCGCCAAATAGAACAGGGGACGGGGACAACGGCAAAACAACTGGAAATACCGTTGGAATCCAGGGGCTGGATTCACGCACACGATCAGGCTCTGACCACGGGTTTTGTGATTTGTATTTTCTGCTAATGCAAAAGGCTTGTGTGTTGCCTGGCATGTTCCAGAAGAATATCCAGGCTTTTATAGTCACGCAACCCACTGGCAATATCCATGGCGGTCTTGCCTGCGCTGTTTTTCAAGGATGTATCCGCGCCTCTGGCCAGCAGCAACTTAACCACCTCTGGCTTACGAACATCAACCGCTTCCATAAGCGCCGTAGTGCCTTCCTGATCCTGCGCATTGATATCCGCCCCCTGCTGCAGCAAATACACAATCACTTCGGGATTGCCGCTGCCAACTGCCCAAATCAACGCTGTCGCACCATCCTTGGAGCGTGCATGGATATCCGCACCAGCCTCCACCAGAGTCTTTACCAGATCCAGACCCTGATTGGCGGCTACGGCGTGCATCAATGCCGTCTTGCCTTTTTTATCCATCAGATCGACCCTGGCGCCATATTTGAGGAGAAGATTTACAACATCGCCATGTCCATGCGCCGCCGCCAGCATCAAGGGAGTACGCCCTTCCCGATCCCGGTCATCAGGATCAGCACCACGGTGCAACAGCTGCTCCACTATATTCGCCAATCCATACCGGGCCGCCAACAACAGCGCCGTTGCGCCAGAATGGGTTCGCGCCCCAAGATCCGCACCACGCTCGATCAGCAGAGCCGTTACTTCCGGTGAGCCGTTTTCCGCCGCCAGAGTCAAGGCGGTACAATCGGCAACGGTTTTACGATTGATGTCCGCCCCATGCGCCAGCAGCCTGGAAACCGCACGCAGGTTGCCGTTCTCCGCCGCCATCATCAGCGCCGTTTTGCCGTATTTGTTGGCGCTGTTTACATCCGCGCCCTGCTTGAGCAGTTTTTCTATCGCCTCCACGTCACCGACAACAGCCGATAACCGCAGCTCTTTGTCCAGAACGGTTTCGCCAGCCGACAGCGTAGATGAAAACAGCAGCAGGCATCCCAGAAGCATCCCTAAATTCACCAATAACTCCTTTTGGAGTTTCATCATCTGTCTACTTGAAAACATACTCGTCAACCCTGTCCGGATGCCTCTTCAACTTCCGGCTCATCCGGCTCTTCGTGGGCAATGCCCTTGTGACAGTCGATACA
>JAJRUY010000080.1 GCA_024277555.1 Gammaproteobacteria bacterium
TTACGCCGCGCCACCTCGATCAATTCAGGGTTATTGAGCAGGCGATTGGCAAGCTGCTTGATGTCTTTGGAGAATGTAGCCGAAAACAAAAGGTTCTGGCGCGCGCCATTCTCCGGCAACATCGCCAGTACCTTGCGGATATCGTGGATGAAACCCATATCCAGCATCCGGTCCGCCTCATCCAGCACCAAAATCTCTACCTGGGACAAGTCCACGGTTTTCTGGCTGACATGATCGAGCAATCTGCCCGGCGTAGCAATCAGCACATCGACGCCACGCCGCAGTTTATCGATCTGGGGATTGATCTTGACGCCACCAAACACCACGGTTGAGCGCAAATGCAGGTGACGTCCATAGGTTTCCACACTGGCGCCAACCTGGGCAGCCAGTTCACGGGTTGGCGTGAGCACCAGCGCCCGCACCGGACGACGCCCTTTCACCAAGGGATTTTCACTCAGACGCTGCAGCAGCGGCAGGGTGAAACCCGCTGTTTTTCCGGTGCCGGTCTGGGCACCGGCCATTACATCTTTTCCCTGAAGAATCAGGGGAATGGCCTTGCACTGTATGGGGGTGGGTTGGGTATAGCCCTGCTCGCTGATCGCACGCAGGAGTTCAGCCGAAAGGCCGAGAGTATCAAATGACATTGGATAATTGCTCCAGTCTTGCCCTCCCTGCAGCAGAATTTTCTGGCGGGAGCCGGTCCGGGCTGGATAAGGGTTCTTTCAAAGCGGGATTCGCCCTTGGGAAAAAGGGACGGATGGCTCAAGAGTTTTCCAGTGATCCATGGGGATCACAACGGGCGCTAACCGGTCAAGCGCCTGAAAGCGAAGCAGTCTAGCAGAAACCACCCAGGCTTGCACGAATTTAGCGCTATACTGCGGCAATTGTTTCCCCGTACTGTCTTTATGCACATGTCAATTGGTCAAATCTGGGTGGATGCAGATGCCTGCCCGAAAGTCGTCAAGGAAATCCTGTTCCGCGCCGCCAACCGGGTAGAACTGCCCTTGATTCTGGTTGCCAATCAGCCAATGCAGACACCGGGTTCCCGCTTCATCCGCTCGGTGCAGGTAGGGGCAGGATTCGATGTTGCAGACAACTATATCGTGCAACAGGCAGTCCCCGGTGATCTGGTGATTACAGCGGATATACCTCTGGCAGACGAAGTGATCAGCAAGGGTTGTGTGGCGCTGAATCCCCGTGGTGAGCTGTACACGAAAGAAAACATTCGCCAGCGCCTCAACATGCGCGATTTCATGGACAGTTTGCGCAGCAGCGGTGTAAACACCGGCGGGCCGCCACCGCTTGGCCAGGCAGATCGGCAAGCCTTTGCCAACCAGCTGGATCGCTTGCTGGCCAAGTAAACCATACTGTTACACATGTAAGGCGTATGGGTAATATTTAGGGCACCTCGAAAAATCGAAGAATAGCTATCCATTCGGCCCGGAAGCCTTGATATATAGAGTCATGGGTAAAATATATGCCTTGGTATCCCAGAAAGAAGAGGCGCCCAGAATCACATCAAAAGTGAACGATGGGACAATCAATCGAACCTGACCCCGTCGATCCCTAACTGTTATGCATTAAAAAGGATAGTTCACGTTGCTATTAGTTGGCGAGAATGGAGTTGAGGATATCGAGCTTAGTCGATTGTGTGAGCTGTTAGAAGTTATAGATTCTAAGTTATATGAAATTGAGGAGTGCATTTCCAAATCCGTTGACCCTGAGTCAGATGGCCTCCTAGATCGAGGTGAATACTTTATTGGAGTTGGATTTGTTGCGATTCAGCAGCATTTGAATGATTCTCTTATTGGAATAAATTTCAATAAGAAAGATGCTTACTCACTTGGCCCAACCCATTCATCAGGAATATCGTCTATTTCGGTGATTAACGCTGCCGCAAATTGGTGGAAGCACGAAGCAGAATGGTTCAAAAATGGTAATGTCCCGAAAAATGGCGAGCACACAGTGGAGATAATACTTGATATTTCAAATCATCATGAGTATGCGTTATCAAATGTATTAGCCTCGTTTTCTGAGTCCAAGTGCTTATCGTTAACAAAAAATATTGTTCCTCACATTGAAGAATGGACAAAAGCACTTTGTGTTGAAAGTAAGGGGTGATAAATGCATAACGAGGCAAATTCACTCGGACAGTTTAAATCGTTGTTTGTCAATTTAAGGCGCCATGACCAATGGGATCCGACCAATGTGACCAATGGGGTCAGACTCGGTTGATTTTAGCTCCCATGCTTTAGAATATCGTCATCTCGGCAGTCTTTTCGCCGAAATGACGTGGCTTTGGCTTAAGGACAGCTCTAATAATTCCTGTCTGGCATCTATGCATTTGAGATGTCCTGTTCAGGGTTTTCTTGTCCGGGACGCCTTTCTTGCCGGACAAAATCAGTCCACGGCATCCTGGCGCAGCCTGCCGCGCACGAAATCAATATGCAGCCGCAGGTGATATAGCTGATGGGAGAATGACAAAGGCACCTTAACATCTCTGACTTCCTTTTCCAGGTTATCAAGTTCTTTCAGCAATGACTCTCTGCTCTTCTTTCCCTGCCGGGACAACTCCTTGTCCACTTCTTCCAGTTGTTCATACCAGCGATAGATGCGGGCGCGCATACGCCATTGATACAGGGGCGGCACCACTTTGAACAGGGGAAACAGCAAACCCAGTAGGGGCAGGATCATTATCTTCATACGATCCAGCAGGGAAGCGGCCCAGAACGGCAAATAGCGTTGCAGGAACGGGGGGCCGTGCCGGTAGTAGCGATCCGCTTCCTCATTCAGGGGAAAGCTCATGTATCTGGTATTGGGGAACTCCCCCTCGGAATTGAACCATCCCGCCGGGCGATGCACTTTGTCTATCACCTGCATCATGAGGCTGATCAGGCCGGGATGAAGATCTGCATGGGTCACCAGCTCGCTGGTGGTCGCCAGCAACCGTATATCCCGTGAAGGAATGTTCTCTGCCAGGTTTTCCGCTCCCTCCGGCAGGGTCAAGACGCTGAGAAAACCGTGACGCCGGGCGTATGCACCGGCCCGGTCAAAACTGGCCAGCCGGATGGATGGATCATGTAACAATCGGGAAACCAGTTTGCTTTGTGGCGATGCGACAAAAAAGGCTGCATCAATTTTTCCTTCCTGTAGCAGAGCGACCGCCTCGGCAGAATCGGGTGTCAGCAGCTCGACCGATCCATCCTTGAGCGCATTTTCTTTCAGCAACAGTTTTACCAGCGCCTGGGTACCGGAACCTTCCGGGCCAATCGCGATACGCAATCCCTGCAGATCGGGAACGCGATGCAGTTCCACAGACGCCTGGTGGAACAGCCACAGCGGTTCATAGTAGAGGCTCCCCAGTCCTTCTAGACGCAGCGGGGACTTGTCATCATTCACTTGCGCCACTCCGCCCTGAACAAAGGCAATATCCACCTTGCCCTGGCGCAGCAGCGCGAGATTCTCCACCGAGCCACGGGTGTTGATAATCTCCAGCTCTATCCCCTGTGGTTTCAGCAGCTCCTGATAGCGCAGGGCAAATGCATGATAGGCGCCGTCCTTTTCACCACTGGCGATGACGATATGATCCGGCGGGGCTGGCTTGATGTGCTGAAACGCCCATACGAACCCCAGCACCACCAGTAACGCCAAAGGACCATACACGGGTAGCAATTCTTTCCAGTTACGCTCGTTTCTATTCATAATGGTTGGCGGCCAGGAACCGGGATGAAAAATACTGTAGCAGTATTTCAGGTACGCGGGCTGCTGAAAAGTCGAAAAAAAGCGGCTGCCTTGTCCAGGCTTTCCTGATATTCCTCATCCAGCTTAGAGTCTGCCACAATTCCCCCGCCGGCATGGTAGCTTGCGCTGCCATGATCGATCTGCAGGGTGCGGATGGCGATATTGCTGTCCATATTTCCATCAAAGCCGATTCGCACAATACTGCCGCAGTATATTTGCCGCGGGTAAACCTCCAGTTCCTGGATGATTTCCATGGCCCGGTGTTTCGGCGCGCCGGTAATCGAACCGCCGGGAAAGCAGGCCGCCAGCAAACTCAAGGCATCTTCGCCTTCTGCCAGTGTGCCGGTAACCGTGCTTACCAGGTGGTGCACCGTGGGATAGCTTTCCACCTTGAACAGCTCCGGCACGGCAATGCTGCCGGGTGCGCAGACCCTTCCCAGGTCATTACGCAGCAGATCCACGATCATGAGATTTTCGGCTCGATCCTTTTCGCTGTTTTCCAGCTCTTCCGCCAGGCGTTGATCCTGCCGGGAATCCTCGCTGCGGGGACGTGTACCCTTGATGGGGCGGGTGGTCACCCTTCCCTTCCTCACGGCCAAAAACTGTTCCGGTGACGAACTGAGAATTTGCGCGAAGGGGAAAGGCAGATAGGCGCCATAGGGGGAAGGATTGGCCGCACGCATGGCAAGATACAGGGGCCAGCTATCGTCCGCGAAAGGCGCGCTGAAGCGCTGGGCATAGTTCACCTGGTAGCAATCCCCTTCACGCAGATAGTGCTGAATGCGTGCGAATGCCCGGGCATATTGCTGCTGGCTGGTTTCATATACGGGCCTGCTCGCCATCTTCCTGCCTGGGGAAACAGCGGGTTGATCTTCCTTGCTGCACATCAGGGCAGAAAGCGCATCGGCTATGGCTCCCGGCTTCCCCGTCAGCCAGCAGCTGTACTGCTGCTGGTCAACAATAATTGCCCAGTCGAATATCCCCACAGCCACTTCAGGAATGCCACCGGATACCACCGGCAGACCTTCCAGGCGGAGGCCAAAATCATAGGAAAAGTAGCCGACAGCTCCGCCGCTAAAAGGCGGCTTGCCGCTGGAAACCTGTTCAGGACCCATGGCTTCGCGAATGACATCCAGCACCGCTTCCCGGGTTTGCTCCACCCTGCCATCCCGATATTGCAGGCTAGTTACTCCCCTGTTACTGAGGATACGGATGCGCGGATCGGCAACCAGGATGTGATAGCGCCCCCCATAGCCCAGATGTTCGCCATTACCGCTATCCAGCCAGAACGCCCAGGGAAGATGGCGCAGGCTTTGATAGAGCCGGGATACGTCTGTGCAATCGGGAAGTTTATGGATCTGCATCGGCATGATTTTACAGCAGATGCAGCGCCCTTGGGCGACAAGCTATTGCAGGTCTTTTACCAGTGAAGCGGCAGCATCCGCAGCAATGGGAGATACTGCAACGGTAAATTCCGCGTGGTCTATACCCATGCTGATGGGAGCGCCCTGCTTTGCCGCTGCAACCATGTCATCGGTCAGTTCGAAGCGCAGGAAGTGTACGCTGGAGGTTTTTTCATCCGTAGTGCGCTCCAGATCCTCATTGGCGATTGCATATACTTTGTCCAGATTACCAACCCGCACCCAGGTCTTTTCCTCGATGCCAATCAGCTTCGCCAGCATTTTCTTGCGCTGTTCGATATCCGGGTACTCCAGCATGAAGGTGGCCTTCCAGTTGCTGCCATCGGGAATCAAGGGGTTGTAGACATCCAGCTCTTCCTGGATGCCATCTGCCTCGAACACCTTTTCGATGCGCAGCATTTCCTGAATCTGATACTGCATGGTAAGCCGGTCTTCAAAATACAGGGCTGCATGTTCATCCAGGCGCACCAGGCGGCTCTTCTTGTGCGCCATCACCCGTTGGCGGAAGTCGTTTCGTGCCTGGGAATACTCTTCCAGGCTCATCAAGTCATTTCTGCTCAATTTGCTCATTTTCTACTCCGGTCAGATGCGAATCACACTGATCAAGCGGAATCGCTATATGTCTTTTCTTTGCCACCCCGGTCTCCGCCGGGATGACAGCATGAATGATCAGATGCCGTAGGCCTTGCGCAGCAATTTCAGGGGATGCTCGGCTTTGTAGTCATCTTTCAAAGCATGGGCGATATGATGCCCGGCCATAATGCAGTCGCTGGTAAGATGATCCGGCTCGAACTGCTTGACCTTGTTCGCCACCGGACGCACCAGCTTCATGGAAATGGCATGGAATTCCTTTTTTACCGCATAGGTGCCGTCATGCCCGGAGCAGCGCTCGATGGCCTGCACTTCCGTATCCGGAATCAGTTGCAGCAATTCGCGGGTTTTCATGCCCATGCGCTGCACCCGCTGGTGACAGGCAACATGGTAGGAGACCTTGCCCAGAGGATTTTTAAAATCCGTATTCAGCTTGTCTTCCTTGTGGCGCAGCATCAGGTATTCGCAGGGATCGAAAATGTGATCCCGCACCTTGAGTACATCCTTATCGTTGGGAAACATCAGGGGTAGTTCCTGCTTGAACATGAGTACACAGGAGGGAATGGGAGCCACGATATCCCAGCCATCATCGATCATTTTCACCAGTGCCGGAATGTTCACTTCCTTGGCCTCGGCCACGGATTCCAGATCTCCCAGTTCCAGTTTGGGCATACCGCAGCAGCGTTCCTTCTCCGCGATGGTGACGGGAATGTTGTTGTGTTCGAACACCGCCAGCAAATCTTCCCCCATATCCGGCTGGTTGTTGTTGCCGTAACAGGTGGCGAACAGCGCAACCTTTCCCGTGGTACGGCCTGCGGCTTCTCCCGTGGCATCAGGTTTGGGGGTAATGCGCTTGCGCAAGGGCTTGCTGGTGTACTGGGGAATCACGGCGTCATGATCTACACCCAGGGTCTTTTCCAGCAGCTTGCGGAA
>JAJRUY010000081.1 GCA_024277555.1 Gammaproteobacteria bacterium
AGCAAAAAGAACCGCCCCAAAAAACCCTTGGGAAAGCTGACACTGGTGACACCGGCTCGCAAACAGGCAAACGTACTGAAAAAGGCGCTAAAACACGGTAGCGCCATTGCTGGTGGCATGTCCCTGGCCAAGAATCTGGCCAACCTGCCCGGAAACATCTGCACCCCGGAATATCTTGCCGACACGGCAAGAAAGCTGGGGCGCAAATCCACCAAGCTCAAGGCCACAGCACTCACGGAAAAACAGATGCAGCGGCTGGGCATGGGCGCCCTGCTGTCTGTTTCCCGTGGCAGCCGCGAACCGGCAAAACTGATCATCCTGGAATATCGTGGCGCCAAGGAAAACAGCCGCCCGGTAGTACTGGTGGGCAAAGGTCTGACCTTCGATGCCGGAGGTATCTCCATCAAGCCTTCCGCCAACATGGACGAAATGAAATATGACATGTGTGGTGGCGCCAGCGTACTGGGCGCCCTGCAAGCCTGCGCCGAACTGGAACTTCCCATCAATGTAGTCGGCATTGTGCCCTGTTCCGAGAACCTTCCGGATGGCGATGCCAACAAGCCCGGAGACATCGTCACCAGCATGGCGGGACTGACCATCGAGATCCTCAACACCGACGCAGAAGGGCGTTTGATTCTGTGTGATGCGCTAACCTACGCCGGACGCTTCAAGCCTGCGGCCGTTATTGACATAGCCACCCTCACCGGCGCCTGTGTTGTCGCCCTGGGGCACCATACCACCGGACTGCTTGGCAATGACGACAAGCTGGCAGATGAATTGCTGCAGGCGGGTGAATGCATCAACGATCCTGCCTGGCGCTTGCCCATGAACGATGACTATGCCAGGCAACTGGACAGCAATTTTGCAGATATGGCCAATATCGGCGGCAAGGGGGCGGGTACCATTACCGCTGCCTGTTTCCTCTCCCGCTTTACCGAAAAATACAAGTGGGCGCATCTGGATATCGCCGGCACAGCCTGGAAAAGCGGAAAGGACAAAGGTGCTACCGGCCGCCCGGTTCCACTACTCATGCAGATGCTGTTGAAACGCAGCAAGCAAGTGGAATGACAAAGATCGACTTCTACATCCTGCAACCGGGCGGCAGGGGAAACCGCTACACCCTGGCCGCCCGGCTGGCGGAAAAAGCCTGGTCATCCGGACATCGGGTGCTGGTGGCCACAGAATCTGCAGAAGATTTGCGCCATATGGATCGCCTGCTATGGGTGCATCGCGACCAGAGCTTCCTTCCCCACGGCATTCTGAGAAAAGCAGATCCCGTCCTGAACCCGGTATTGCTCAGCACCCCGGATGATGCAGGTGATGAACATGACGTGCTGATCAACCTGTGCCTGGCCATTCCCGATTATTTCAGCCGTTTTGAACGAGTGGCGGAATGTGTGGATCAGGACAGGCTGCCGCTTGAGGCAAGCCGCAAGCGCTACCGTTTCTACCAGGAATGTGGGTACCCCCTCTCCATACATAACATAAATTGATTGACAATAGGGCACCTCGAAAAATACAGATTTCGTCACTCCAGCGAAAGCCAGAGTCCAGACAAATCAACAGATTGTGGATACCGGCCTCGGCTCTGGCATCCTGCTTCGCTCTACCTCCTCCATCCTTGGAGTCGTGCGCCGGTATGACAATTATTCGAGGCACCCAATAAATAACGGAACCAAAAAACCAATGAAAGAAGCTGGCTCAAAGCCAGACGACGGCGAGAAGCTCACCCTCAAGGAAGTTGTCGCCATGGGCATAGGCGGCATGGTGGGGGGTGGCATTTTTTCCGTGCTGGGACTGGCCATTGCCCAGGCGGGACATGCAGCGCCCATTGCTTTTGCCATCGGCGGCATCATTGCCCTGATTACCGGATTGTCCTATGCGCACTTGGGCCTGGCATTTCAGTCCAGTGGCGGAAGCTTTACCTTTCTCGAACATGCGTTTAAAAACCGCAATATCGCTGCCATGGGGGGATGGCTGCTGCTGGTAGGCTATGTCGGGACAATGGCGCTGTACGCCTATCTGTGGAACAACAATGCCAGCAATCTGTTGTGGATAGGGATTATTTATCTGTCTGTAATTATCACTGAACTATTGTTCAGCCAGCGGCGACTGTTACTAAAAACACACTGATGGAGCATACACCTGCCCGCTGATCGTGTGGGCAGGAAGGATGGATGCAGTGATTCACCTTTTTCACCCACTCGATCAGTGGGCAGAGCAAAATCTTTTGGCGGCAAAAAGTTTTACAGCATAAATGACTGATGCAGCCTGGGCATTTTGACCTGGGTATTATTCAGCTTGCTCGCAAACACCCGCATGGTTTCTTCTTCGCCATGCACCAGGAAAGTGGTTTTTGGATTACCGGCATGCTGATGCCATGCCAGCAACCCGGCCTGATCTGCATGAGCTGAAAAACCGCCGATGGTATAGATACGCGCACGCACCGGGATCTCTTCACCAAAAATACGCACCTTCTCTGCACCGTCAATAATACGGCGCGCCAGGGTTCCCCGGGCAGCATAGCCAACGAAAATTACACTACTCTCCTTGCGCCAGAGGTTGTGCTTGAGATGATGCCGGATCCGCCCTCCCGTACACATGCCTGAGCCTGCCATGATTACTGCGCCACTGTCGATCTGGTTGATGACCATGGATTCCGCCGTCTCGCGGGTAAAATGCAAGCCAGGCAAACTGAAGGGATTGCTGCCATCGGTCGAAATTTTCAGAGTCTCGGTGTCATAGCATTCCGGATGCCGTTCAAATATGCGGGTAGCAGAAATCGCCATGGGTGAATCAAGAAAGACATTGGTAAAATGTGCAAGCTGTTTGTTCTCCACCCCTTCACGCAAATAGTAGAGAATCTCCTGGGCGCGCTCCAGCGCAAATGTGGGAATAATGACATTCCCTCCACACTCCATGGTCTCATTGATCGCTGTATAGAGCTCGTCGATGGATGGCTGCAGCTGCTTGTGCAGGCGGTTGCCATAAGTGGATTCCATGACTAGGGTATCCGCTTCGGGAGGTGGTGTGGGGTCACGCAGTATGGCGCGACCGCTGTAGCCAAGATCACCAGAAAAGAGCAGGCGGTGCTTGCGCCCGTCTTCTTCCAGTTCCAGAAAAATACTGGCTGAACCCAGAATATGGCCGGCATTGATATAGGTCGCAGCTATTCCCGGAGCAAGCTGTAACGGCTGGCCGTAATCAGCTTTGCGGCCAAAGTAGTCGAGGCTGTTAAGCGCATCCAGCACCGTGTACAGCGGCTCCACCTGTTTATCATGATTTCCACTGCGGCGGCGCGCCCTGCGCTGTTGATAGCGCGCCTCTTCTTCCTGCAGCCCTGCGGCATCCAGCATCACCAGTCTCGCCAGTTCAACCGATGCTCCGGTGGTAATGATCTCTCCACGAAAGCCACGCCTGGCCAGCAACGGAATCCGTCCACAATGATCAAGGTGCGCATGGGTAAGCAGCAGGAAGTCAATCTCTGCGGGATCAAAACCAAATGGCTGCGAATTTTCTTCAACCAGTTCGCGGCCACCCTGGTACAAACCACAGTCGATGAGCACTTTCTTTCCGGAACATTCGAGCAGATGACAGGAGCCGGTAACACCCAGATCCGCGCCGTGAAAGGATAGTTTCATGGTCTTTCTCCAAGCAGTCCAGGGACAATTAACCCGCATTTATTCCTGAGCCGGAAGCCGGTTATGGGAAAAGACCGATGATTCAGCCTGTTACCAATAATCGGACAATTGCCAACATCTTCACCCAGTCATGTTCGGATTTCCGCCCAATCCGGCTGCGCATCGACCGGAATTCCCGAACCCCGGTGAGAAATGCGGGTTAAAGTATAGGGCATTTCTTGGAAATTTCTGATCAATTCGTCATCCCGGCCTTAGCCAGGGCGGCAAAAACCGGATTATTCAAGGTGCCCTATAATCAAACACTACTCCCCGGCGCCTGTTGCTACAAGAAATCTTGCAGCTATTGCAAAAAGTATTATTCGAGCTTTCTGCCGGGAATAAAGATCAGGGAGCCACTCTGATCAGTGGAATTCCACGACAGCACCAGTTGCAGGCCGACAAGGCTGAAGCTGCTCGTGTTGCCCAGGCTCCGCAGGTAACTGCTTTCCATGTGCATGACATCCTCCGGGCAGACCTTGCGGGTACTGCCCACCGGACCAAGCTTTACCCTGCCACCTGCATCTTCCTGGTCTTTCATATCAGCAAAATAACTATTGCAACCTGCATTTCCCTTAATCTGCCCGTCATCATAAGTCAGGCTTATCTGCAAATCTTCCGGTACGGTTTCGCCATTGAGCATGGCCAAAATCCATTCTGTTCCACCGATATCTTCAACCGACAGCCTCCCTGTCAGCTTCACTGGCATTTCCCTGAAATTACCATCTTTCTCGTAAGCCCAGCTTCGCGTTGTTTTTTGTGCCGGACAGCAAGCAGGATCAGTGGCGGCATGTTCAACAAGGTTGACAATAATTTTGTTGCCCTCTATTTCACCACCAAGAATCTGCACCCTGTCACCGACAAAAATGGATCGACTGGATATATTGCCGTTTGCCAGATCCAGAATCACCAGGTAATTGAAAACTCCGCTACCCCCGGGAGCATCCCAGAAGGCCAGCACGATTTCTTCCTTTCCATCTCCATCCAGATCCCCCAGCAGCTCAAAGCCGTCAATCAGTCCGCGGGGTTGTCTATTTGGCGCAGAAGATTCTTCCAGTGCGTCAGCAGCAACCAGTGACGACACGGCGGCATCGGGCGCAACGCCACCTGCCGCAGATTTTTCCTGCGCTCCTTCTGCAGAAGTGCCAACGGCTGCATACAAAGAAACAGCTGCTCCAGAGAGAAGCAAAAACCACAGTAATTTTTGTATAAAAATCATGGCCAGTCAGCTTCCATATTTCCAAGTAGCAGTTTTACCGACTCAATGGATGTGTCCAGGTTTTTCTGTATGTCCTGCATGGTAATCGGCCCCCTTCCAATCCCCGCTGCCCAGTTGACGACCAGGGACAGGTGCGCAAAACACAAGTCGAGCTCTCTTGCCAGAGCCGCCTCCGGCATACCGGTCATTCCCACCAGGTCGCAACCATCACGGTGCATGCGCTGAATCTCGGCTGCGGACTCAAGACGCGGCCCCTGGGTGGCTCCATAGGTTCCCTCGGTTTTGATCCGCACACTGGCGCGTCGGCCTGCCTGAATCAGGATGTTGCGCAGCTGTTCACAATACGGCCGGGAAAAATCCACATGCTTTACCGGCGACACGTCGCAGCAATCAATAAAGGTATGCTCCCTGCCCCAGGTATAATCAATAATCTGATCGGGTATGCACAATATGCCTGGCTCCATGGTAATCCCTCCCACAGATGCGACACTGATAATGCTTTTGACTCCGATGGAATCCAGAGCCCAGATATTTGCACGATAGTTCACCTTGTGTGGCGGAATGGTATGGCCACCACCATGGCGCGGAAGGAACACCACAGGCAGCTCGCCGAAGCGGCCAAATGTCAGGGGTGCCGAAGGTTCTCCGTAAGGCGTGGCCACGACCTTCTGGCGCTCCACTTCCAGGGACTCCAGCCAGGCAAGTCCCGAGCCGCCCACAATCGCTATTCGTTCAGTCATGCTGTTTTTCCTGTATGAAAAATATGCCCGGAGCGTTACGCCAGTAGCCTTTGTAATCCATCCCGTAACCAAACAGATAGTGATCCGGCGTATCCAAACCGACAATATCCGCCTGCATGTCATTACAGCGCTGATGCAGTTTCTTGATCAACACCACGGAAATGATTTCTTTCGCGCCTGCTTCCTTGCAATAATCCACGATGGCCTGCAGCGTATAACCTTCATCCAGAATATCATCTACAACAACCACTGTTTCCCCGGCCAAAGAGCATTCCGGTGTTTTTTTCCACTGCAAATCGGTGCCGAAGGTGCGTTCCCGGTAACGGGTCGCATGCAGGTAGTCCACGCGCAGGGGGAAATCCAGGCGCGGCAGCAACATGCCCAGAGGAATCAGCCCTCCATTCATTACCGCCAGCAACAGTGGATTGCTCAAAGCCACCCTTTCGGTGAGTTTCACTGCCATACGATCCAGTGCCGCTTCCACTTCCTCGCGGGAATACAGCAGCTGTGCATTGTTTCTGATTTCTTGCATATCTTGCACAGGGTTGCTCATTGCTTACAAATCCAGATCCAGAGATTCCTCGGCTTGCAGAAGATTCAGGTATTCCATGGCGCGCAGCCAACGTGGATCTTCCCGAATATCCTTGGCTGTAAAGCGCCCTTTCCCATGCATGCGCGCCAGGCGCGCCTGGCTGACAGGCTCGCAGTAATCCGTCAGGATTTCCAGCACCTCCTGCGCACCTTTGCGGTTGTTGCATACCAGAATCATATCGCAGCCAGCTTGCAGCGCTGCATCTGCTCTTTGTGCATGGCAGCCAGCGGCGTTTGCGGCAACCATACTCAGGTCATCACTGAACACCACGCCACCAAAGCCCAGGCGCTGACGTAGCACATCCTGAATCCAGTAAGATGAATAGCCGGCGGGTACATCGTCAACTGCAGAATACACAACATGCGCGAGCATAAGTCCTTCCATCTGGTTATTTACCATGTGCCTGAATGGCTGCAGATCCCGGTTCCAGATTTCAGAAAAACGTCTTGCATCCACGGGCAGGTCATGATGTGAATCGGCTCCCACACAGCCGTGACCCGGAAAATGCTTGCCCACAGATGGCATTCCGGCCTCGCGTGCGCCTTCGACCCAACTAAAAGCCAGTTTGCCCACAACCAGTGGATCAGCAGAAAACGCTCGATCACCAATTACCTGGCTAATGCCAGTTTGCAAATCCAGCACTGGCGCAAAGCTGAAATCAATGCCGACTGCACGCAGTTCTGCTGCCATTAACCATCCGATGTGATGCGCCGCATCAATGGCTTTTTGTGGATGGCTGTCGTATAAATCTCCCAGCTTTGATGCTGCCGGCAGCTGGGTAAAGCCATCACGAAAGCGCTGCACCCGCCCGCCTTCCTGATCTACCGCCACCAGCAGGGCTGGTGAGCGCAAGGCATGAATCTCTTTTATCAGGTCTTGCAGCTGCTCTGGCGTTTCGTAGTTTCTGCTGAACAGTATTATCCCTCCCGTAGCAGGGTGCAACAGGAGCTCCCGTTCCTCCGCTGTCAAAACGGCGCCCTCAAGATCAAGCATCAATGGTCCATGAGTCATAAGCAATACAGGCCGCTATTGTTGGATGTTTACGATGGTATGGTTGGAAACAGCATCAAACACTTCAATCAAGTCCTTGCTGTTCATCCGAATGCACCCATGGGATACGGGCCGACCCAGGAGTGATTCCTGATCCGTTCCATGAATGTAGATCAGGCGCTTGAGCGTATCACAATCTCCTCCCCGGTTTTTTCCCGGCTCCAGCCCGCTCAGCCACAGGATTCGCGTAAGCACCCAGTCTCTGTCAGGATACTTCCACCCCAGAGCCGAGGTATAAATCTCTCCCGTTGGCCTGCGTCCGACGAAGACTGTATTCAGCGGGCAGTTTTCACCGATTTTCAAGCGAATTTGATGTCTGCCCAGTGGGGTGCATCCACTGCCAATTTGTGTTCCTGAGCCTTTTGTTGCTGTAGATACAGGATAGGTGATGAGCAGTTTTTCATCTTCCCAGAGGCTCAGTTCCTGACTCGCCAGTTTTATTTGCACATGCAGGCTCATGGGTCTTCATCCCGGATGCCCGCCGAATACGGCCTGACTAGCCCGCATATTTCACCAAAACGCTCGGAATATCGGTGTTTATCTATATTATTCATTATCTTGCGTTGAATTGGGCCAGGTTGCACTTTGTACCCGTCACGCTATCCAGTTTTTCCCGGGATGTTTCCGCCCAGATTGCCCGAACAGCCTGCAAGCCGATGAATGACATCGACTTTTGCCCGCTCGAACAATCTGAACGAAAATCTCTCCGGGAAAAATCTGGATTCCAGTGAAATATGCGGGCTAACCCGTCTTCCCAGGCACTGAAGGAAAGCAGAAATTTCCTTTCTGTCTCTACCCCCATGTCAATATTTCTCAAACAGCGCAATGGATTCAACATGGGCAGTATGAGGGAACATATCCATAACCCCGGCGGAAACCAGACGGTAACCCAGTTTGTTTACCAACTCGGCCGCATCCCTTGCCAGTGTTCCCGGATAACATGAAACATAGACAATGCGTTCCACACCCATGCGCGGCAAATGCCCAAGTATTTCAAACGCTCCGCTGCGCGGCGGATCCAGCAGAACCTTATTGAATTGTTGCCCCAGCCAGGGCTCATGCTCCAGGGATTCATATAAGTTGGCCGTGTAGAAACTGACGTTGTGCAGCTGGTTGCGCTGCGCATTGTCTCTGGCGCGGCAAACCAGTTCCTCCGCAGCTTCCACACCGGTCACCCTCCCTGCCCTGGTAGCCATTGGCAGGGTGAAGTTGCCAATACCACAAAACAGATCCAGTACCTGATCCTGCTGTTCCAGCGCCAGCAGGCCGAGGGCCTGTCCGATCATCTGACGGTTGATGTCCGAATTGACCTGGGTGAAATCTGTCGGCTGAAAATGCAGCTCCAGTCCGAATTCCGGCAGTGTATAGTGCAAATCAACCGCTTCATCCAGCGCTGTAACAGTATCCGGACCACCTTCCTGCAGGTAAATGATGAAATCATGGTTGCGGGCGAAATCACGCAGCTTTTTCCTGTCATCATCCAGCAACGGCTGCAGAATCCGAAAGATCAACACACAGCGTTGGTCATCCATGGCCACTTCGATCTGTGGAATCTGCGCTGAAACAGACAAGCTTTCGATCAGAATAGACAGATCCATAAGCGCATGACCAATTTTCGGATGCAACACCTCACAACTGTCCATATCTGCTACAAAGCCGGCATTGCGCTCACGAAAACCCACCAGCACTCGCCCCTTCTTCAGTACATGCTTTACTCCCAGGCGCGCCTTGCGACGATATCCCCAGGATGTTTTGCTGGTCAGGGGCGGCAGAACCTGCTCCGGCATTATCTTTCCCAGATGCGAAAATGCATCCAGCAGGGTTTGTTGCTTGTAGCGTACTTGCGCATCTGCCCGCAGGTGCTGCAGGCTACAACCACCGCACAATCCAAAACTGGCACACCCCGGCACTACGCGCTCGCCGCTTGCCTGCAGCACCTCCACAGTCTCTCCTTCATCATGATTTTTCCGCTTGCGGGTATAACGAAACATGATGCGCTCATCTGGCAAGGCGCCATGAATGAAGGTTGCCTTGCCGTCGATTCTTGCCACTCCACGCCCATCGTGACTCAGGGATGTTGCCTGCGCTTCTACCGGCTCCCGGGGAAGTTTTTGCTTGCGCCGTCTGCCTCCCATTTCAATCCCGGCTCGGATCGAAAATGCCGGTGGACAGATAGCGATCGCCACGATCACAAATAATGGCTACCAGTAGGGAGTCCTCCAGCTCGCTGGACAGCCGGAGCATGGCGGCAACTGCCCCTCCCGACGATACGCCACAGAAGATGCCTTCTTCCGCTGATAATCTGCGCGTAAGTTCTTCCGCTTCCTGCTGGGATACGTCCATCTCCCGATCCACCAGGACAGGATCAAAGATGCCGGGCAGGTATTCCTTTGGCCAGCGGCGAATGCCGGGGATCTGGGCTCCTTCTTCAGGCTGTACGCCAATAATCTGCACTCCACTATTTTGTTCCTTGAGAAATCTGGAGACGCCTACGATGGTGCCCGTGGTGCCCATGGCGCTGATGAAATGGGTGATCCCTGCGTTGGTGTCCCGCCATAGTTCCGGCCCGGTTCCAAGATAATGGGCAAGAGGATTATCCGGATTATCAAACTGGTTCAGCAGCTTTCCCTGCCCCTTGGCCTGCATCGCCATGGCAAGATCCCGCGCCCCTTCCATGCCTTCTTCCCCACTTACCAGCACCAGCTCTGCACCATATGCAGCCATCGCCGCCTTACGCTCCATGCTCATGTTGTCTGGCATGACGAGTCTGATGCGATAGCCCTTTATGGCTGCCACCATGGCCAGGGCAATGCCTGTATTGCCACTGGTTGCCTCAAGCAGGGTATCCCCCGGGCATATTTCGCCACGTTGCTCGGCGCGCTCAATCATATACAGCGCCGGACGATCTTTCACCGAACCCGCAGGATTATTCCCTTCCAGCTTGACCAGCAGCGTGTTACTGGTTTGGCCAGGTACACGCTGCAACCTCACCAGCGGTGTATTTCCAATAGTAGAAGAAAGGGTCTGAAATTTCATGATTTGTCTGGAATAGATGATGTCGATTTGTATTTTACCGCGCCTTGCTCAGATAGGAACCGTCTTTTATTTCTACACCGAATTGCCAGGGTTGACCGCTGAAACAGGAAATCAGGTTTTTTACAGCGATTCAAGAGCTCCACATAAATTGTTATAGTGGCTGGCAATTGTCCTACGGGTTAATAACAAACATTCCTGCTACCTGAAAAGTGCTCGATGCAAAATATCCGACAGCAAATTCTCTTTATCGCCCTGCTTCCAGCAATGCTTCTCATCACAGTGCTGTCAGTCTACTTGCTGTTTACACGCCTGGAAGATCTGGAGCAACAGTTCCAGGCCCGCGGCAATGTACTTGCAGGGCAACTGGCGACCGCCGCCATTAATGGCGTTCTATCCAACAAGTACAACTCTCTGGTCATGCTGTCTGAAGAAACAAGGCACCTGCACCCGGATATACTGGGCATCAAGATGCTGGATTCCCACGGGCTGGTGTTAGTCCAGTCAGGGGAGGACTCTGCTCCTGCTCCTGCCATCAACAACATATTTGAAGCAACAATTACAACAATCTACGACCTTCAGGACACCTATCGCTATTTTCCCGATCAACCTATACCACAACCGGAAAATGGCCATTTGAATCTGGGAAAAGTCGTGCTTCAGCTTGATCCGGCGCCCCTGCTGGAAAAAAATCGGGAAATCGTCGCCACCACCTTGATACTTACCTTTCTGGGGCTGCTGCTGACTGCTCTGCTGGCCCTGTTTCTCAGCAAGCGTCTGGCAAAACCACTGGAGCAACTCACTCTTGCCGCCCGCAATTTGCGCCAAGGAAAGATGGATACTCGGGTAAACATCAATGCCAGTGGAGAAATTGGCGAGTTGCAGGCAGCCTTCAACGAAATGGCGGACGAAATCAGCATCGCCAGCGAAAACCTGCACGCCCAGGTTGATCAGGCGACCATAGAATTGCAGGAAAGCATGGAGATACTGGAAATCAGGAACGTGGAACTGGATCTGGCACGTAAAAAAGCCGTGGAAGCAAGCCGCATAAAATCAGAGTTCCTGGCCAATATGAGCCACGAAATCCGCACCCCCATGAATGGCATCCTCGGTTTTACCAGTCTGCTGCACAATACCAAGCTGGATAGAACACAAGCTGAATATCTGGAAACAATAAAGATATCTTCCAACAACCTGTTGATGATCATTAACGACATCCTGGATCTCTCCAAGCTCGAAGCCGGCAAGCTGGTTATCGAAACACGCAGCTTTTCCTTGCGCCAGTGCCTGCACAATGCCACCTCCCTGCTGGCGCCCATGGCCCATCAAAAACAGCTGGAGCTAATCCCCCTTATCTACAATGACGTACCTGATCATTTGCAGGGCGACTCTACACGGATTGCGCAAATCATAACCAATCTGGTTAACAACGCCATCAAGTTTACAGACCAGGGTGAAGTGGTACTGCGGGTCATGGTCGAAGCCGAAAGTGAAACCAAGGCTGTTCTCAAGATGGCTGTTACCGATACGGGCATCGGCATCCCTGAAGAAGAGCAACGTGAGATATTTTCCGCTTTTTCCCAGGGAAAAACATATAGCACCAAAACCACTGGCGGTACGGGTCTTGGCCTGAACATCTGCAAGCAACTGATAGAAGCCATGCGCGGTTCTATATCCGTGCATAGCAGCCCCGGCAACGGCAGCAGCTTCGAGTTTATTGTTGAGCTGAAAAAAGATGCACCACCAGTTTCAGTCATCGATAGCAGCAGTCTACTTTCAGGCCGGAATATCTGGATGGTAGAGCCAAACTCCACCTATCAAATGGCGCTGAGAAACATGCTTTCAGACCTTGGGGTGGCAAGCCATGAATTCTCCAGCTATCAACAAGTAATCACAGCTCTGAAGCAGGGTGAAACACCTGAGTTGATTATCCTTGCAGTAGCGGCCAGAAAGATTGCTATTGAAACTGTGGCAGAAGAAATCGAGACCATCATTCAGTATTCGGCAGCGCCAGTTCTGGTTCTTCTGGGAAGCTCTGATCAGGAGGACATCAATCATATCCTGGATCTGGGAGCTGCCCGCTGCCTGAGCAAACCGATCAAACCAGGTGTTCTGGCCCAGGCGATAAACGATGTTCTGTTGTCCGACAGCGACATGCCAGATTCCGATCTCACAGCTCACGCCCCCGCTCATCCCGCACACTGGCTTGCTGACACCAGAATACTGGTTGCAGATGACAATGCTATCAATCGCAAACTGATGGAAAGCCTGCTGCACAACTATGCAGCAACGGTTATTTGCGTGGAAGATGGAAAGCAGGCTGTGGAAGCAGTCAGGACAGAAAAAATCGATATTGCCCTCATCGATATACACATGCCGGTGCTAAATGGTTTTGGTGCCGCCGAGCAAATTCGGCAGCAACCCCACGGAGAGAATCTTCCCTTGATTGCCATGACTGCAGATGCCATGGGCAGAAACCGTACTGAAATCAAGCATAGCGGCTTTAATTTCTACCTGATCAAACCCATAGAGGAAGAAGAACTGCTGGCTACAATCGCCGAATTTCTCCACAAGGAGTTTTCAGGGGCATTTGCCCTGACAAATACCCTGCAGAAAACTCGTACGCACAGACATGAACTCCCCATCCATGACTGGCATCAGGCAATGCGCATCACTGGCAACTCACCGAATATTGCCACAACCATGCTCAATCAGTTAATAGATACGCTTCCTTCCAGCATGGGGGAAATATCCCGCCTCATAGACAACAAGGAGTGGAAGTTACTATGGCAAAGCATTCACCAGCTGCAGGGGACGGTAGCTGTATGTGCAGTACCAGCTTTTGCCGCAGCCCTGAACCGTCTGCAGCTGGCGGTGCAAAACAAGAATGCCAATGCAACGGAGAGCGAGCTGGAAGAAGCCAGATCGGAAATGCAACGCCTCATTCGCTATCATGCACAAGCACAGTGAATAAGGCTCTTCATTTCCCGAACCGCCTGATCCAGCCCGGTGAATACCGCCCGGGAAATAATGGCGTGACCAATATTGAGCTCCTTTATACCTTCAATAGCGGCAATATCCACAACATTGTGGTAGTCCAGCCCATGGCCAGCATTCACCCGCAAGCCCAGTGACTCACCAAGCCTTACACCTTCCACAATTTTGGCCAGCTCTTGCGCCCGCTTTTCCGGGGTTTTCGCGTCAGCAAAATGTCCGGTATGAATCTCTACCACTGGCGCCCCGATGCTCGCCGCCGCCTGCAGTTGCTGAGGATCCGCATCAATAAAAAGCGACACCCGAATGCCTGCCTCCGCCAACTGTGCGCAATACTCCTGTAAATGCAGAATATCGGTGGCTGCATTCAATCCCCCTTCCGTCGTCAGTTCTTCTCGGCGCTCTGGCACCAGGCAACAGTCGGCAGGCCGTATGTCTGTTGCGATAGCCAGCATTTCATCTGTTGCAGCCATCTCCAGATTCATGCGCGTTTGCAGGATGTCCTTCAGGAATTCTACATCTCTATCCTGGATATGCCGTCGATCTTCACGCAAATGCAGGGTAATGGCATCGGCCCCCGCCTGCTCGGAAATCAGGGCGGCTTGAACCGGATCCGGATAACGTGTTCCCCTGGCCTGACGCAGTGTGGCTACATGATCAATATTTACACCGAGCAGTTTTCCCTGGTGCATGATGAATACCCTCCGATATGTTTGGTTGTCGGTTTAACCCGGATGTTTCACCTGGAAGTCCGATGATTGTGCCGAGATTGTTGTTCAGAGGCGAATTTCTGATCGAATCAATAGCCCAAGCTATTGATGAGTGAAGAAATATCGTCTCTGGGCAGCAAGATCGGGGCAAGGGCGGACTTAACAAACACCCGGTAACATATTGCGCTTTGCTAATATAAATGCAATGGTTAATAAAAACAGCATCTTATAATTGTTATTTCATTGTCGAGGTGAAATATCCGGGTTAATGGCCTGGTATATAGAACAATTCCCTACTTTTTAACGGCTTGTCACCCAGATAAAAACCCAGCATATAGCGCATCAGCTCCCTGGCTTCCC
>JAJRUY010000082.1 GCA_024277555.1 Gammaproteobacteria bacterium
CTACCTGGAACGCATGGCGGAGAAACAGGAAAAGATCTACTACATTACGGCGGATTCCCTGGCTGCGGCTCGCAACAGCCCGCATCTGGAAATCTTCAAGAAAAAGGATATCGAAGTGCTGCTGCTGACTGACCGCGTGGATGAATGGCTCATGTCCCACCTCACGGAATACAAGGACAAGACCTTCCAGTCCGTGACCAAGGGGCAGCTGGATCTGGGTGAGCTGGAAGGTGAAGAGGACAAGGAGCAGCAGGAAAAGGCCCAGGAAGAACACAAGACACTGCTCGAAGGCATCAAGGAAACCCTGGGAGAAAAGGTCAAGGAGGTGCGGGTGTCCAGCCGCCTGGTCGATTCTCCCGCCTGCCTGGTAGTGGATGACTATGACATGAGCCAGAATCTGGCGCGGGTGCTCAAGCAACTGGGACAGGATGCCCCCATGCCGACGCCGATCATGGAGCTGAATGTCGAGCACCCGCTGGTGGCGCGGCTGGAGCAGGAAAAAGACCAAACCCGCTATGGTGAACTGGCGCGGTTGTTGTATGATCAATCTCTGCTGGCAGAAGGAGGTCAACTGGAGGATCCGGCTGGATTCGTACACCGGTTGAACCGGTTGATGCTGGATATGTCAGACAACAAATAGGGCATTTTTCAACAGGACAGATCCAGCGTGCTTTCCGGTGCGCTGGCTCGAAGCAAATTGGAGTACATTATGAAGAATGGATGGCGCCGAATCTTCTTCAGCAGCGTCTTGCTGCTGTTGTTTCCCCTGCTGGCGACAGCTTCCACCCTGATACAGACCGACATGGCGGAGATGAGTAGCGATGCCGAACTAATCTTTGAAGGCCGGGTTATCGGCACCCGGGTGGTGGGCTCTGCGGAGAGCCGCATGCTGCGAACTGTGGTTACTTTCGAGGTTCTTGATCTGATCAAAGGTGAGTACGACCAGCCCCAGCTGGAGCTTTCCTTCGTCGGTGGCAGCCGGGGTGATTTGAAGGTGCAGGTCTCCCACATGCAGATTCCGCGCATGGGAGAACAAGGTATCTACTTTGTTGAAAATATCCACAAACGCCTGGTCAATCCACTCTATGGATGGCATCAGGGACATTTCCTGGTGCAGTGGGACAGGCAGCTCCAACAGCGGAATGTGACCACCTTGCATGGCGACCCCGTGTATGGCCTGGAGCCAAGGCGTCTGGCGACCCAGGCAAAGATGAGCAAAGGCCCGGCACTGGGCGTACAAGTTGAACCACAGCAAAGTGTGGAGCGGCCCATGAGTCCTGCTGATTTCAAAACTGCTGTCAAGGAGATGCTGCAATGAAAAAGAATGGATTAATTACTGCAGCGGCACTATCTTTTGCATTGCTGGCGCTACCTGCATCCGCCTGGGTACTCATGGACTCTAAATGGCCGGGAAATCAAACCACCCTCTATCCGGATTTCGTATTGCATGGCGACCGCAACTCCCTTTCCGGAATCTCCTGGAACCAGGCTTTCCGTGAGGCAGCGGGGGACTGGAATGCCCATAGTCCTTTTGAATTGGTAATCAATACCTCCAATCCCTCCCATCCCTGCGCCGGGCTGCATGACAGCTATCCGGAAGATGGGTTTCGTAATGGCGCGGCTTTCCATCACGAGTATTGCAGTATTGATGATAACGGCAAACCGGAGACGGTGGATTTCGGCGAGAAGACCCTGGCGATCACGGTAAATTATACGTTTGAAAACAAGCCTCAGGAGACTATCGAGTCCGATATGTTCTTCAATAATGCACAGCGCTGGGATATCTATAACGGTGTACGGCAATCCCGCTTTGATTTCCGTCGCGTTGCCCTGCATGAGCTTGGCCATACCCTGGGCCTGGATCATGAAGAGAGCAATCCCGCTATCATGGCGCCTTTTATTGGCGACATGTATACACTGCAGGCAGATGATATTGCAGGAGTGCAAGTGCTTTACGGCAGCAGCACAGATCCGGGTGACCCGCCCATCCGCATGTCTATCGAAGAGCCTTTTGACGGTGATGTTAGATCCGGCGTGAGTACTTTTCGGGGCTGGGTGGTATCCAAGAATCCCTTGACATCCCTTGTCCTGTATCGCAATGGCGTATTGTTCGGCAATCTGGATCACAACGGAAGGCGTGAGGATGTCGGTGAAAAGCACCCGAGCTATCCAGGCTCGACCAATTCCGGTTTTTCTTTTGCCACCAATTTCGGGAACCTGGCTGCGGGGCAGCATCAGTATCGCCTGGTAGCCCGGGACAACCAGGGAAATATCCTGGAAAAAACGGTCAGCTTCCGGGTGGAACGCTTCGACAATGCCTGGGTTGAAGATGACAATCGCATCTCCCTGGATAATGCCAGTGTCTATTCACCCGGCGGAAATGACATAAGAATCGACGGAATGCTGCATGACGGCAAGGAATATCGTGTAATACTTCGCTGGAAGAAAGCAAGGCAAGGTTTTGATCCTGTTGAGATAACTCGCACTAAATAGGCGGAGGTTTCCCTTTGTTTTGCATAAGCCAGGCGAATCCGGCTATTTACAGGCTCGAATGTTCAGCGGCCTTGTACTGTGGCACACTCAAGCCACTGAACATATACCAACCGACTTCTTGGGGGCTGTAAACAGTGAAAATCATACTTTTGGGTGGGCCGGGCGCAGGCAAGGGTACACAGGCGAGTTTCATCAAGGAAAAATACAACATTCCCCAGATTTCCACGGGAGACATGCTGCGCGCCCATGTAAAGGCAGGTACGGAACTGGGCAAGGCGGCCAAGAAAATCATGGATGAGGGGGGCTTGGTCTCCGACGACATCATTATGGGCATGGTCAAGGAACGCATCAAGGAAGATGACTGCAAGAATGGCTACCTTTTTGACGGTTTCCCGCGCACCATTCCCCAGGCTGAAGCCATGAAGGAAGCCGGCATCGAAATTGACGCCGTGGTGGAAATCAACGTGCCGGATGAAGAGATTATCAAGCGCATGTCCGGCCGGCGTGTGCATCTGCCTTCCGGGCGCACCTACCATGTGGTGTTCAATCCGCCCAAGGTTGAGGGGAAAGATGATATTACCGGTGAAAACCTGATTCAGCGGGATGATGACAAGGAAGATACGGTAAAAGAGCGTTTGCGGGTCTACCATGACCAGACCGAGCCGTTGATCGAGTTCTATTCGAAGGAAGCAGACGCCGGGAAACTCAAGTATGTAAAAGTCAATGGTGTTGGCAGTGTCGACAGAATACGGGATGCTATTTTTTCCGGATTGGACAGCTGACAAGCATTATGGGCATCTCGAATAATTGTCATTCCGGCACACAACTCCATGGATGGAGAAGGCAGAATGAAGCAGGAAGCCAGAATCGAGGCCGGAATCTGCAAGCTGTTGGTTTATCAGGACTCCGGCTTTCGCCGGAGTGACGAAAACCGCATTTTTCCAGGTTCCCTTATATTTCTATATTTCAAGGTCACGATCAGAAGCCGGGGTAATCCCCGGTTTTTGTTATACTGAAAAAATTTACCGCATAAGCAGGAGGCCTTTGGTGGCTGTTATAGAACTGAATAAAGATAATTTTGAAGATACGATCAACAACAACGCATTTGTGATTATTGACTTTTGGGCGCCCTGGTGCGGCCCTTGCAAAAGTTTTGCGCCTACCTATGAAAAGGTTTCTGAAGATTTTCCCGATGTGGTGTTTGCCAAAATCAACACCGAAGACGAACAGGAAATTGCAGCGCATTTCCAGATTCGCTCCATTCCCACCCTGATGATTTTTCGCGACCAGGTAATTATCTATAGTGAAGCCGGAGCTTTGCCGGAAGGCTCGTTCCGTCAACTGGTCGAGCAGGCGGCGACACTGGATATGGATGATGTGCGCAAACAGATTGCCGAATCTGAAGCGGGTTCTGCTGGCGCCTGATATCAGGTTTTCTTAAACAGAAAGAGCAGGGCTGTTGCGTTCCCGGTATTTCCACCACCCATGGAAAGCCGGGCGCAGGAATGGCTTTTTGACTGATTGAAGTTCAATGCAATATCCCTGGATTTCCCGCACCGATCAATTACTTGACTGTCTGCCTACGGTTGGGAAGCTCCTTGATCTGTGTGAAGAAAACTACCACCTGCTGCTGGTGCTGGCTCCCCAGCTACGGAATATGCGGGGGCTGCATGCATCCTGCCGTCCGGGACACATGGATCTTTTCCTGGAAATTCTGGAGCAGACACCCTATACGACGGTGGTGCATTTGACCTACTATTTTGCCCATGAAAAAGGGCAGCGCGCAGACCCGGATGCCTTGCTGCGCGTCTATCATGATGCAAGACAAATCGAAGTCGTCAATCTGCGCCAGAAATCCCTGCCCATTGCGGCAAGTTACCAGCATCCCAGCCTTCTCAATAAATGGAGAATCAATGTATTTCTTTCCAAATGGCTGTCTTTTTGCAATACACAGAAGCATCAATTTACTAGCAGCGAAGAATTCTTGACCAAAATGCAAGGTTAATGCTATTCTTAAATTCCTAGTGTTTTACTAAGGAACCTTTGATCAAGCCGTCATCCAGTGATACCACTGGATTCCGGTTTGCGCCGGAATGACACAAAAGAACTTGATCATAGGCTCCCTGACACTCACAAAATACACAGGAGCTGAGAACATGAGACTTTCTACAAAAGGCCGCTATGCGGTAACCGCTATGCTGGATCTGGCATTGAATGGCCAGGATGGCCCGGTAACCCTTTCTGACATTTCTGAAAACCAGGGCATTTCCCTTTCCTATCTGGAACAATTGTTTGCTGCGCTACGCGCCAAGAAACTGGTTCGTGGTGTGCGCGGTCCAGGTGGCGGATATTTCCTGGGCAGGAATGCAGACGAGATTTCCATTGCCAACATTATATGCGCCGTAGATGAGTGGGTAGA
>JAJRUY010000083.1 GCA_024277555.1 Gammaproteobacteria bacterium
CTGGTCTGCGTTTTTCTCCATGGCGGAAATGACGCCTTCAACATGCTGGTGCCCAGAGACGCTTCCGCCCATGCCTCCTATGCAAACCTGCGCGGTAATCTAACGATTCCGAGAAACAGCTTGCTGCCCCTGAATGGCATCAACCACGGGTTTCATCCGAACATGCCCAGGCTGCAGGAATACTACAACCAGGGAAAACTGGCGCTGGTCAGCAACGTAGGCAATCTGGTCGAGCCACTGACCAAGCAACAGTATCTCGACTGGGAGCAAAGCGGTGGCAACACCAATATCAAGACGCCACCGGGCCTGTTTTCCCATAGCGACCAGAGCCACTTCTGGCAGACCAGCTACGGACCCAATACCGCCGGCACTGGAGTGAGCAGTGGCTGGGGCGGCCGCATGGCGGATGTGCTGGCGGCCAGCAACATTAACCCCTATGTGCCTATCACCATTACCCTGGACGGGCACAGCCCTTGGGAAGAAGCTGTCGCCACCTCACAAATGGGGCTCAATCCCTGGAATGGCATCGAGGAATTCAGGTATCTGGAGCAAGATAACTGGCCGACTTGGGCCAACAGTCGCAATCATGCCTGGGAGCAACTGCTCGGGCTTTCCAGTACTAGCCAGCATGCCCTGGAAAGGCAGGCCGTAGAAGCCATACAGCGCACCCGCAATCGGGTCAGCGAAGTGCAAGGCGCCCTGGAACGCACCTGGGATACAATCAATAACAAGGACATTTTCCAGACCGGCTACAATGCAGCCAATGATCTGGCGGAACAACTGCGCATGGTGGCGCGCATGATCTACAATCACGCGCATTTTGGACAAAAACGCCAGATTTTTGCAGTCTCCCTGAACGGCTGGGACACCCACGGCACACAGGCGAGCCAGCACCCGGACTTGCTGGCTACCCTGGACGAGGCCATGGACAGCTTCTACCGGGTTCTTGCCGAAATGGGGCTGGAGCAGCAGGTCACCACCTTCACCTCTTCCGAATTTGGCCGCACCCTGGGATCCAATGGTGATGGTACGGATCATGGCTGGGGAACCTACCTTATGGTGATGGGAGATGCGGTTGCCGGCCAGCAGGTCTACGGTGATCTGCCTCTGATTGAGCTGGATGGCCCGGATGACATCGGAAATGCCCTGCTGCCCAAGCTGTCCACAGATCAGTATGGCGCCACCCTGGCGCGCTGGTTTGGAATTACTGATGCCGACCTGGATCTGATCTTCCCCAACCTCGGCAACTTCAACTCCAGGAATATTGGTTTTATGGGGGCGGGCTGATAAAAACAACCGTCATCCCGGGCGGCCAATTGCCCCTGGCTTTCTTGATTCCGGTATGCGCCGGGATGCTTTTATATGACGAGTTTTTTGGCTTAAGGGCACCTCGAAAAATCGTCATTCCGGCGGAAGCCGGAATCCATAACTTGCTGATTTATCTGGATCCCGGCTTTCGCCGGGGTGACGAAAAACGAATTATTCGAGGTCCCCTTAAATAAGTGCTATTGGGGCTGGGCCAGTTAAAAATCAGAGTAAGGCATGGTCGGGTGTGGATACAGCGGCATGGGATTCAGGCGGGGGCGGGCACTGTAGCGGAAATAGAGCAGGAAATGATCTGGCGCATAGGAATCTGCGCGTTCGATCTTTGCTTTGGCGCCCACATGCAGGTAGGGATTGACCCGGTATTCCACTGCTGCATTGAAGGCATAGCCGGCGCCGGAGCTGGTGTCGGAATCGTAATACGGCGTGATGCCGGTTATCGTCTCCAGGCGTTCGGCTTCATCCTGAAGCCCGGGGTCATCCGGAAAGTAGGGGCTGCGGTCGAAGCGGGAAACCGAGTAGGAAATTGAGCTGCGCAACTCCCATGACCAGCGATCCCTGCGTCCAAAAAAACTGATCGGCAGTGAAAGCGAAACATAGGACTGAGGGCTGTAATAGCCGCCGTGACCGAGGGTGAATTCTTCGAGATTCTTGTCGAAATGCATGGACATCAGATTGATGCCGCCCCGCAGCTGGGTATTCTTCTGGTTTAGCCAGCGCCAGTAAACACCACCCAAAGCCCGCAATCGCAAATTGTCTGCAACGCGCTTTCCGCGCAGGGCGTGGATACCAAAACTGCCCCAGAGTCCGTAGGATCCGCCCTGATCCCAGCTGAGTCCAAGATCGATTCCGGTGGTTACAACGCCCCCCCATGTCTTGCCGGTTTCTGCATCCTTCATGCCGGCATAACTGAGCAGGGTGCTGGTGACAGGGCGCCGGGAGAGTTCCAGGCTCCAGCCTGCATCCAGCAGATCGCCATCGATTTCCACGCCCCCAAGCAGATGGGAAACGGGGAATCCCAGGGGTGAACTGCCCACATCCGCACGCCAGGTGAGACCACGGTATCCGATGGCAAGGGTGGTGCCTTGCTCCAACTGGGACAGTGGGGAGACTGTGCAATTCTGCAGGCACAGGGCGCCGGTGCCAAAACGGCTTCGGATACCTGACTTGTCCAGATTCAACTTGCCGGCATCCAGGCGTACAGGAGCCACATGTGCGAACATTTGCCCTTTGTGCAATGACCACCGGGCTTCCATTGGCAACTCATAGGATTCCAGGCTGGAAAGACCTTCGGTAGCATTGCGGAATCCCATGTGCAGCCCGGACAGGAACTTGGGGCTTTGCTGTTGCAGCAACCCGGCTACTTCCTGCCGCAGGCCGGGATCGGCTTCGGTGCGGGACCAGTGCAGCCATTGTTCATCCTCGTCCTGAATGTAGGCAAATGCCGTTTCTTTCGCCACCAGTTCCTGGTAATGCGCCAATGCCGCAGCATGATTTCCGGTACTGCCATGGAGCTGAGCGGTGCGGTGTATCAACACTGGTTCCGGGCCAATACGGCGCCGTGCGGCTTCCAGCAGTTCAAGCGCCTGATGGTGTTTGCCGGCGGTCGCCAGCAATTCAGCCTGATCGAGAACCGAGGCGATTTCCAGCTCTTGGCGTCGTTGCCGTTGGGCGGTGCTTAGTTCCGAATGTTTTGCCAATTGCAGGAGCAGAGGCATAGCCAGCTGTGAAGAGCCGATTGCGCGCCAGGCTGCGGCGATTTCCAGTTGGGCATTTGCATCTTCGCTGAAGCGTTTCTGCAGTTGTTGCAGCATTTCCCTGGCCCGTGAATGCTCTCCCTGTTCTGCCAATACCAGTGCCTTGCGTATCCGTTGATCGTGGTGCAGGCGGTTGCGGTAGGCCTGTATATTCGGCGGCAGCTGGTCGGCAGGCAGTTCATCCAGTATCGCCATGGCATCTGTTTCCCTGTCCAGACGGGAAAGCAGCAGTGCATATGCATAGCGCATTTGTGGATCCTGCGGCGCAAGGCGGAGACCTGCCTCAAACACCTCGACGGCCTGCCGGGCCTCGTTTCCATCCAGCAGCAGATCGGTGAGATCGAAGCGCAGCCAGGGGTTCTCCGGATCGAGATCAATTGCCCGCCGCAGGGCGGTGATCGCCGCCTCTGGTGCACCGTTCTCATTGAGCTGATCCGCCTGTTCTCGAAGCAAAGAAGCCCGCAATGCAGCGTAGGAGTTGCCCAATGCCTGTTGCTGGGCGGGGTTGAGGCTATCGAGCAGTGTGGATGCATCGTCCAGACGCTGGTTGTCGGCATAAAGATTCACCAGCCCACGCAGCGCCGTGCTGCTTTGCGGGTCAATGGCCAATGCCTGCCGATAAAGCTGTTCTGCTTCTTTCCATTGTGACTGGATCTGGGCGAGCAGGGCGATACCATATGCTTCCTGGCCATCGATGGCGACAGCCTTGCGTAATATTGTATTTGCCCGGTCTAAATCATCTCTTTGCATTGCTGACTTCGCCTGTTTGATCAACCCCCAGTAGTTTGCGGCCTGCAACAGGGAGCGCCATTTTCCGGCATTGTCCGGTTCCAGTGCGAGCGCCCGCTGGAACCAGGAGACGGCTTCGCGGTAACGGGCCTGTTTCAGCCGCAACCTCCCCATGGCGCCAACCGGCAGCACTTCCCCGGGCCATTTCTTTGCTGCAGACTTCAGCAGTGGGGTGGCAGCGTCAAGATCTCCTTTCTCCAGGAACGCAATGCCGCGCAATAGGCCGGCATGCACTGGATCACGGTCTCGTTGCTTCTTGGCAATGGCTGCAGATTCGATTTCCCGGATTCGCTGCGCCACGCCGCTGTCTTTTGGATCCTGCTCGAGGTATTGCCGTAGCGCCTGCAGGGATTCATGCTCTGCCTTCAACGCCAGAACAGCGTTGCGCCAGGCTGACCGGGCTTCACGGCGGAGAGGGGAATACTGGCTGAGTTCGATAAAAGTTTCGATACTTTCCGGTGGCGAAGGATCTTTCCTGGCCAACTGCCGGGCCAGTGCCATCCGGTAGCGCAGGTTGCCGGGATAGGTCTGCACCAGTGATTCCAGGCCTTGTATTGCTTCTTCCTGATGCGTGGCCTGCCATCCCAGAAGTTTCCAGTATTCCAGCGCCAGCGGGGAGGGCAGCGGGGTTCCCGCGAACAGCTTGCGAAAAATCTGCAGCGCTTCTTTCGACTTGCCCAGGCGCGCCGCCAGCCGCGCCTCCCGAAGCTGTGTTCTTCCCGGGCCGGTGATTTCCAGCATTTGTTCCAAAGCCCTGGTTTGGGGCGCTTCGGGATGCTGTTGCTGCAGTTGCTGGAGCAGCTCCTCGGCTGCGGTGCGCCTGTCCAGATCAAGTGCCAGATATGCCTGTAGTGCCAGGCCGTCAGGATCGTTTGGTGCGGTGCGTAGCGCTTTTTTCAGGGCCTGTCCGGCAAGATCATTGCGCCCGAGGGAGCGCCAGAATTGGACACGCTCCAGCAATGCGATGGAAATTCCGCTGTCGCCAAAGCAGGGGGCAGCCCCGCCAAGCAGTGCTGCAAGCAGCAGTATCAGGAGTGATTGGTGTTTTCCGTACATGGTGATTTCCATCGGGGTTGTAACTTGCCATCGTGACCAAACCGGTAGCGCCCTTCCATCCAGCCCAGGGCAAACAGAGCCAGAACCTGATCATAGTAATGATCCGGATGCCGCAGAATCTGCTGTGCCTGACCTTGCAGCAGCGCAAGTTCCCGGGGGCGTTTCAGTGCATTCAGCAGTGGCATCAAAGCAGCGGAAAAGCCTGGTGATCCACGGTCGGTGGATTGGCCGGTCTGGGTGTTGACGCTCCGGGGCGGAGCGCCCAGTTGTTTCACCCGTTCCGCCATGGGCTGCATGAGTTTCAGTAGTGGCAGCCGCAAGGGGTCGTCCGGTGAGAGCATGCCAATCCACAAATAGGTGCGAATGGCGCCATAGCTGCCAACTGCGCCATGTGCCTCATCGGGAAGAAAGCCAAGCTGTGCGTCGTAGATGATCCAGTCCGGAATGAAACCGCGACCACTGGCCTGCAGCATGGAAACTGTGCTTTCCAGCATTTCCTGCCAGCCTGTGCCTGGTTGCAATTCTTCCATCCGCCGGAGCAGCTGTGGTGGCAGATAGCTGGGGTTGAGGCGCCAGCGGCCTGGCTGCAGGGAAAACCCCTGTTTTCCGGGAAGCAACATCAGTCCCAGACCGGGCAGGTGAGCACTTTCCTCTTTCAGGATGCGCCCGGCCAGGGATTTGGCCATGCTGGTCAGGCGCGGCCTGTGCCAGAGGCGCCCGGCTTCCGCCAGGCTGTATGCAATCCAGAGATCTGCATCGCTGGCGCTGTTGGCATCAATAACCCCCCAACTGCTGTCCTCCTTGCGCCCCCATTGCCAGGAAGGCAAGTGGGCTTCGAGGCTGCCCTGTGCAAGGTTGTGCTCGGTCCAGTGCAGCAGTTGGTTAAAACGCTTCTGGTCGTTGTCTACCAGTGCCATGAACATTGCGTAGGACTGGCCTTCGGAGGTGCTGTGCTGTGCTGAAGTGTGGAAATCGATCACCCTGCCATCCTTGCTGACCAGATGATGCTGGAAACTTTGCCACAGAGGCCAGGGTAGACAGCTTGCGGCATTGGCGGGAGTTGTCCAGGCTATTATTACTAGAAACAACAGGGAATATCCCGGCGCCAGGCGCATCATCCCGAAATCTCCGGTTGACCACCACCCAATAACATTGCGCCATCGCAGATGCACATCTCACCCCGTCCGGTTGAGGGTGCTGGCATCATGAGTTCCCTTCTCCAACTTCCATGCGTCGCCGGGCCACGCCCTTGAGGGTGCGCCACAGGGCAAATGCCAGGATCAGGGTTGCCCCGGCAGTAAGGAAAATCAGCAATATTGGATGACGTGAAAAAAAGAAGCGGATCCGGCTCCATAGAGATAGATCGCCAACATAATAGGTTTTTCCTACCAATGTGCTGCCACTGCTGGCTACCTTTCCATTGCGGACAAAAACCACGCTGCCATGCATTGCCGATACCGCATCCGGGTTCTCCAGCGCATTCAGCAGTGAGGACAGGTTGCCGGGGATGTTCGACATGAAGGCCACAACGCTACGACCGTCTGTAGTCGGGGATTCAAAGGCCACAATTGCAGCCAGTGGCCCGTTGGCATTGGTAGTGACTCGCGTGGCCGGGGATGAATCCGGAGCGGCGCCGAAGCCAAACCAGTCATATCCCGGGTTTACTGCCAATGTGGGGCTGGCGATGGTTCCCAGTTCGTCCAGTCCGGATGCGGGATCCACTTTCCATTGTGCCATCAGGGGGCGGGCTGCACGGCTGCCGATGATCAGCACCTCCCGATCCTGCAGTTTTTCTGTCGCTGCTGGCGGTACCACCTGCAGCCTGGTGGCGGGATAGCCTGTGGATTCACCCAGGCGGCCGGCCAGTGTCAGCAGTGTGCTGATTTCCTCGGCTTCAGGTTTTTCAGCGATGACTGCCACAGTCTCTGACTGGTCGGCCAGACGGGTGAAGGGATAACCGGAATTGGCAAAGAAACGCAGATTGGGTAGCGCGGTATAGTGGGGGAAACCGCGGAGATCAATATGGGAGTCATCATCAATGGCGGCTTGCATGTTGTCCAGGTTGTAACTGCTGCAGCCACTGTCCTGATGGAGGCCAAAGGAATACTGAAACTGCAACTGATTGCGATGGCGCATGCCGAACGAGGGCAACAGTATTTCATTGGCATTGCTCAACAGCTCGCCAAACAAGGGGATGGCAACCCCTTCCTTGCGTCCTCCCTGGCCGCTATCCGCCAGATTGAAGGCGGTGAGGAACTGGTCGTTGAGTTTCACGGTAAGACGTGATTCGTCTTCTTTCAACGGTGCGGAATAGCGGTATTTCAATTGCAGCGGGATGCCGGCGCTGTGCCAGGTAAACAGGTCATCCGGTATGCGTAAATTGAGATTGATGGTGCCTGGCTGGCGTCCGGCAACCTGTAGCTCCTGGCGGTTCTCGATCAGTTCGCCGAATGTAACGGGGCGATCCAGGCGCACCCAGTTGGGGGCATCATATGGCTTGCGCTGCTTCAGCAGTACAGAGTCATGGATTTCTACAGTGGTGCCGGAAAGGGTGGCCTCCCCCAGCACCAACCCATGCACCGCCGTGCGCAGGTCTGCTTCATTGCGCCCCATGATCAACAACAGTTTGCCCCAGGAGTTGTTCGGATGCTCGATGAGGGTAAGTGTGGGGCCAGTTACCGGCGGCTGTTGTTCGAGAAAGTCGGGTTGCATTTCATTGGTAGCGAATACTATGCCATAGCGTTTCGGCAGCTGGTTGATCAGTGCGTCGAAACGGGCGCCCCGCCAGGCAGCCCGGATGCCAAACCAGGAAGCAAGCTCTGCCGCCGCCGCCAGGGTCTCGTGACCTGCTCCGTCGGCAAATACGAAAGGAAGGGACAGTCGGTGCAGGTTTCTCGGGTCGAAGAAAGGCTCGGGAAAATCGGCAAGGCTCAATGTCTGTTTTACGGGTTGAACCTCGAGCACCAATTCACTCTGGTTGCTGATGCGCGCCCACAGGCTGGAGTGGAAGGGATCTTCACACTCGGCCTGGTAATGTCCCACCATCTCGAATCTCAGGCGATTGAAATCGGTGAGAAAGCGTGGATCCAGAGTAACTTCCCTGGTCGTCGGTTGCCCCGCCTCTTCCTGTGGCAGGGGCAGGATTGCCAGCACCTCGTCGTTGAGCAGCACCTTGATGTGTGAAAGATGCGGCAGCAGGGATGGTGAGTAGGTGTAGGTAATCCGTGCCCGGGCCGCAGTAACCAGCTCATCGCCATGTACACCGAAAGAAAGCGCCATGCTGCCACCGGAGCCACTCAGGGTCAGGGGATAGTTGGCGCCGAGCTCCTCGAAGGTATAACTGCGTTGTGTAGCCGGAAAATTCTGCTGGTTTGCCGGTAAGTTTTGCTGCCCGGTGTCCATTGGCGTTGCCCCGGCAGGCGGCTGCAAACTCCACAGGCAGAAAAACAAGGTGAAAAATGAGGGGGATAGTCCTGTTTTCATGGGGTCTCCATTGAGGTTGTACGATAGGCCTGGGCGGCAGGCCGGCGGGGCAGGTAGCTGGAGAAATACTTGAGCAGGCTGCGTACCCGTCCGAGCAGGGCATGGGCGCGAGGCGGAAGGGTGCTGTGAAGCAGGCGCTGATAACCCTCCAGGCCTTTTGCCATCACTTCTTTCAGGCTGCGAAGGGGGCGATCATGGGGTCTGCCGGCAGCCCAGCCCATCCAGATATCCGCCCGGCCAAAGGTGCATTTCACCAGGTCTGCTTCCTGCTTAGGCGTCAGATCCTGGAACTGCAATCCAATTGAGTTGTCTTCGAGGTGTACTATGGTTGCCGGGAAAGCCTAGCTGCGCAGACCAGGTCGCAAAGACAGCTGCACGGGTGTGCCGACTTCCAGCTCGCAATCTTCCTTGCAATACAGATTCATGCCGCCAAGTGAGAAGTTCCGAACCTCGGCTTGCAGGTGCTGGCCGTTTGGCAGCAGTAGCGCCGCCGGCATGAGGAAATCAACGCGATGTTTATGGCGCACTTGGCGGGCTTCCTGCGCTACACCCAGGGCTGCTCCCAAAATCAGCAGGTTGTAGCTGGCCCAGCCCAGATTGAGAAGCACCGTGCTCACTTCATGGTCAGGGCCGCCGATCAGGCGCCCCAGCCCCACGACGATGCCCAGCAGGTTCAATACCAGCAGGACAAGAAATGGCTTGGAGATGCTCCAATCAAAATGTTCTTCGGGGATCAGCCCCCCCTTGGCGGTGACGTTGAAACTGCCTTTGTGGGGAGCGAAGAGTGCCGTGGTAGTTGGCCGGGCAATATACCAGGCGAGGGCGGTTTCGTAGATTTCAGCCCAGAAAGAGTAGCGGTATTTTCCCTGGATACGGGAGTTGGAAATGCTGGCGTGAATGAGGTGTGGCGCCACATAGAGCAGTATCAGCAGTGCCGGCGCATAGATAATATAGGCATGCAGGAGCAAGAAGGCCAGCGGTGCGCTGAGAAAGACCAGGCGAGGTATTCCTGACAGGAAATGCAGCATCGCGTTGCTGTAGCACAGGCGCTGCCAGATGCTCAGACCCTTGCCCAGCAGCGGATTGTCGAGGCGAAATATCTGTGCCATGCCGCGTGCCCAGCGGATACGTTGACCCACATGAGCCGAGAAGCTCTCGGTTGCCAGTCCGGCCGCCTGGGGAATCTTGAGATAGGCGGAATTGTAGCCGAGACGGTGCATGCGCAGAGCGGTATGTGCATCTTCAGTGACGGTTTCTACGGCAATCCCGCCAATCTCTTCCAGCGGCTTGCGCCGCAGCACGGCGCAAGAGCCGCAGAAAAAGGTGGCGTTCCACAGGTCGTTGCCATCTTGTACCAACCCGTAGAAAAGTTCGTTCTCGTTGGGTACGGTACGGAAATTGTTCAGGTTGCGCTCAAAGGGATCTGGAGAGAAGAAATGATGGGGTGTCTGCATCAGCGCCAGTTTGGGGTCACGCAGAAACCAGCCCATGTTCACCTGCAAGAAGGAACGAGTGGGGACATGGTCACAATCGAATATGGCCACGAACTCACCTTCGGTTCTGGCCAGGGCATGATTGAGATTGCCTGCTTTGGCATGACTGTTGTCCGGGCGTGTCATGTAAACAGCGCCTGCTTCCTGCGCAAACTGGCGAAACTCCGGTCGCCGCCCATCATCGAGCAGGTAGACATTGAGCTTTTCCCTGGGCCAATCCATGCCCAATGCGGCGTATACCGTTGGTTTGACCACCTCCAGCGGTTCATTGTAGGTGGGAATAAACACATCCACTGTTGGCCATTGCTCCGGATCGGCAGGAAGTTCCACCGGCTGGCGCTGCAATGGCCGGGCAGTTTGAAAGTAGCCGAGTATCAGTACCAGCCAGGCAAACAATTCGGCTGCCAGCAAGCCAAATCCCAGAGTCAGGTCAACAAGATCATCCCAATTGAGGGTGTAGTTGATGCGCCACCAGAGATACCGGCTGGAGGCAATGACAGAGAGCACGATCAATATCATGGTGGCCAGATTGCCGGGAATGCGTCGGATCGAGAGGGCGATGATCCACAGCAGTAGCATGAATACCAGCTGGCTGAGCAAGCTGAACGGGGTAATGATGGCGATGATGAGGATGCCGACTGCCAGTATATAGGCGGCCAGGCCCACTGGCCGGTTCCAGCGCAGCTCATGTCCGGCTGCTGCCTCCAGCTGTTTGCGAAATCCTGCCCGCGACAGCTTCTGGCGTACACGCCGGGGGGCTAAGCGGATCAATGCCTTGCCCCACCGTTTTATTCGTTGGCGCAGCCAACGAAGGTGCACATATGGCCGAAGCGGCAGAGGGTTCTGC
>JAJRUY010000084.1 GCA_024277555.1 Gammaproteobacteria bacterium
AGGAGAGAAAATGCCCGATATGCACCGAGGCACTGTCCCTGTTTGTGCGCCTGTATGGGCGAGAGGCGGGAAATCATGCACTGAAAATCATGGCCACCGGCGGTGTGTATATTGGTGGCGGTATTGCGCCAAAAATACTCGGACAACTACAGGACCCTGCATTCCTTGAAGCCTTCTTCACCAAAGGCAGCATGGAAGCGCTAATGCGGGACATGCCGGTAACGGTGATTCTGAACGAAAATACTGCACTGTATGGAGCGGCGCTCTATACGGCGGCTCAAATGAACAGGCGGTAGCTGGCTACCGGTTCAAAACGGCCACAAAGACCATCCCTTGTTCCCCAGGCGCTTTTCACAGCTTTTCAGCTGTCTGGCATAAATTTTTGATTGCCGATCTACCTTGTCCGCCACTTTTAGCAGCCAGGGTTTTTTCTTGTAGCTGCGATTACGGTACCCCCCGTGGCCCTCATGATAGGCCAGGTACTGGTGCTTGGCGTCCCACTTGGAAATGCCCAGCTTGCCGTGACTGACATTTGTATACCAGCCGACAAAATCCACAGCATCAGCAAAGTCATCACGATCCGCACCACGGTTGCCGGTTTTCTGGATGTACCAATCCCAGGTTCCATCCTTGGCCTGCGGATAGCCGTATGCCGAGGATGGGCGTTTCCAGGGAATTACTCCCAGGATCTTCTTCCTGGGAGGCTGGGCATCATCCCGAAACGCCGATTCCTGGCGAATAATGGCCATCTGCACATGAATGGGCGTACCCCAGTTTTTTTCCGAGGCCCTGGCGCTTTTGTACCAGCCATCCTTTTCTTTGAAGATTGCACACACATTGTCAATATTGGCCGGGGGCGTCGTTGCACAGCCGCTGACTGCAATGCAGGCAAACAATAGTATGGAAAAATTTCGCATATCGCTCATTATCGCTGGCAATTTGAACAAAAGAAAGCAACCCGCTTGGCAGCTTGCAGACTGTTCCGGAGCCATGGTGCTCATCGATGCCCTATGCAGCGATCAGTATTCCTTCGCCAAGATTAATTCTGCCTGGCAGAGCAATCTCTTTACTTTCCACCTCGGCTATTTTAAGACCCTTTAATTGAATGCTGCCATTGGCCTGACAGGTTCCGGTGGTGATGGACTTTATCTTGCAGTCCTGGACTCTGAGCAAAAAACCCTGAAGCTTGAATTCCAGTCTGGCGGTGAACTCGATCTTGCCGATACGCCGGTCTTTGATGAAGATCTCGATATACGGGTGGTGTTCCGATTCAATGACATGCGCTGCCAGGGGCACCAGGACGCTTTCCCCTGGAGGATATTGTTGTGTATCGCAATAGCGCGACAATTCATTGGTCTTTTTCCATGCGTTGATCAAGATGTCGGGGATGCCGATATCTAGGCAACCCACCAAGGTTGCTCCCAGCTCACTTACCGCGCTTTGCCAGTGTTTGCGGGAGAAATCCTCGATAATATCTTGCTTGATCGACAAGATGTCCTGGTCTTGCTCCAGGCGCTCACGATCTGCTTCGTTTATTTCTATCTCATCAGCGGCAAAGACCTCCTGCAAGGTGGCTTCGGAATTAGTCATGCTCAGTATCCTCCTCGATGATCTTGGTATCAGTGCGGACCGCCTGCCTCCCCACATCCGACACGGGTCGCAACCTGATATCCATCCCCTTATCCAGGCCATTTGCAGGATCGACATGACTCTTGCCGGGATCGGCTGTGGGTTTCAGCCTGACCTCAGCTCGCAGCTTTGCGGCGGATTTACGCTTGCCTCGAAATCGAACGGTGGCATAGGCGGAAGCAGAGACCAGGAGTACAAGGGCGCTGGCGGCAATGACAGGCAGCAGGTTATTTCGCGCTGTGGCAATTGTCAGATCAACTTGCGCATACTGTGCCACCTGTATGCCGGGCGCCGGGGTTTGCGCAATCACCGTGCCTTGCTCTTCACTGGACTGTTGTTCCCTGTGCTGGCCGAGTAACAGCTTGTGTTCTTTCAATACATGCATTGCTTGCTCTTCGGTCAGGCCGATGAGCGAAGGAACAACAATAGGCGCAAGAATCGCTACCGTGACATCTACGCGGGTATTGACAGGGGCTTCAGCTCCGGGGCCGGGTTCCTGAGAGAGGATACGACCTTCTGCCTGTTCGGAAGCCACCCGCTCAATCTCACCCAGCGCCAATTGCGCCTGTTCGAGCAGTCCGGAGGCGTCATCGACAGGGCGGCCGATGAGATCGGGAACGTGAACCAGCTGGGGGTGAGATACGACCAGGTTAATAAGGCTGCCGACAGGGATGGGAGTATCAGTGGTCGGTTCTTGTCTGATCACAGTGTTGTTGGGTTTACTGGAAGGCCGTTCGGCGACATGTCCCAAACGGAGCCGGCTTGCCTGGATGCGTCCTGCCGCTTCATCACGCGGAAGTCCCACCAAGGGAGGTACTTCAACCATTTCGGGGCGCGCCACCACGATATGTACAGAAGAGCCGGCCCTGACCTGGCTGCCAGGCTCTGGGGTTTGATCAACAATGGTTCCAGGTTCCTCATCAGAAATGTTTGAGCGCACACTGCCTAGGCGCAGGCGGTGCTCGGCCAGGATTTCCTCTGCCTGATCCTTCTGTTTTTCGATGAGCCTGGGCACTGCAACGGGTGGTTGTACGGCGACAGCAACATCAACCTCTGCTCCCACTATTGCCATGCGCCCCTCTTCGGGCCGTTGTCGCACGATATGCCCTGGCAGCTCGGATTCTGTGGCCTGCTGTCCGATCTTTCCCAGGGCGAGATCGAATTCTTTCAAAACGTCACGTGCCTGCAGAATTGTCCGGCCAATCAGTCCGGGTACAGAGACGCGCTTGGGAATGGCAATGACTAAATCGATGCGGGATTCCGGTTTGACCTCCATTCCTGGTGCAGGGTTTTGGAAGAGAACCGTATTGGCGGGCTGTTTATCCTGCCTTTTGTCGATGCTGCCTGGGAGAAGGTCACGGTTACGGAGGATGTTGATTGCATCATCCAGCTTGTGATCGAGTACCCTGGGTACAGTCACAAAATCAGAAGAGGTGATTGGCGGCCTGTTTTGTATATCCAGTATCTTGGGGACGATGATGAGAGGGGGTTTCCTTGCAAGTTCTAACGGAGCCGAAAAACGGAAATCATCTGCATTGATATGACCCCATGATCCCGCTGCCTCGTCAACGATTCGAATACGCCCTGTTTTTCCAGCATATTTCGAGAGATCCCAGCGGGTGCGTTGCATGGTTTCGTGATTATGGCCGGTGGCGTATAGCACGCGGATTGCCCCTTCGATGGGGTCAATGATCAGTAGCTCGACACGGGTCTGATAGTGTCCTCCCCCACCGATCAGAAAATTCAGCGATCCGCCCGGTATCTTGAAATTCGCTGAGGTCAATGTGCCGGTCGGTTCGTCCCCTTGTATTGCACCTGGCTTCTGGTCGCGACCCTGATATTTTTCATAGGTGCCAATCCAGTATCGGCCTTGATGCCTGGAGGGCTGGCCTCTTCCTCTGGCAGTAGGGTTATCATCGAGTACCGGTTGAAAGTGAAAAGCATTGCCGGTCTGCTGCCAACCTCGTAAATCACCTTGTTCAAAGTCCAGAGTGAATACTGCTGCCAGTGAATAATTGCTAAAGATGGCCAAGGCAAGAAGATGGGTTGCTAGTCCTGCCAGACGAATAAGCTGATAGTGCTTGCCCATCTTCATCCCCTGAATTCAAATCACTGTTGCAACTCGCCATCGCGCTTGCGCACTGCGTTCGGCTACATGTGCAGGACGTTTTTACAGTTCATGCATACGCATGAATCGCCTCAATACTCGGCTACCATCGGTATCAATACTTTTATCATGTGCAGATTACGGATTCATTGACTTGCGTTAACTTTCAAGGCAGAAGCGAGCCATAACAAATACTGACGTAATATGTTTATGGTTATAGATTTTGCATGGCATTGCCACTCGATTCACCCAGAATCAAGCCAAAATAGACCCTATATGACACATCTAGCCCGCATATTTCACCGAGATCCGGTAATTCCGGTCAGTCCGGCAAAGCAGTGGCTATAGCTTTGAGGAGGATCGGGCAAAATGCGCAGTCGGATTGAGCGGAAACACAAACCCCGGTGAGAAATGCGGGCTAATCCCGAATTGTTTTATTACTTCGGCAATATAGGGTTTTAACGCTCTTGCCGGGGTAGCTGAGGGAGCACCCAGGGCCACGGATGGCTGACGGGAAAATCCCGCCAACCATCCCGGCAAAAGCAACGGGTAGCCACATTCCTGCTGCCACTTACCGCATGCATGCCTATTTCTTCAGCAAGCTCTCTCGCCGTGCTGATATCAGCCCCATGGCAAGCAACAGCATACCAAGCAGCAACACACCCATTCTGGAAAGCACGGGTACGGCCACCGGCTCGGTACTGACAGCCGTTTGCGCTACACCAGCATTGTTGCTGGGATCCGGGTCTGGTGTGTTTGAAGATACCCTGGCAGAGTTCACCAGATCACCTGATATCCCCTGATCCACAGTTACTTCTATGGTATAGGATTTGCTGGTGCCAACGGGGATATCCCCAAGGCTGCAGCTCGGGACAGCCATCGGGTCATTGTCGCAACCAGCGGTGGCCACAGGACTCATTCCCACAGGCAAGCTGTCATCGACCACCACGGCATGGGCGTCGCTGGGACCATGGTTGAACACCTCAAGCGTATAGACGATGGTGCCACCAGCCTGAATGTACTGCACATCACTGACCTTGGTAATACGCAGATCGGCCGCCGCTCCTACGGTCGTTGGCTCGGTCGCGGTATTGTTGCCTGTATCCGGAT
>JAJRUY010000085.1 GCA_024277555.1 Gammaproteobacteria bacterium
CCCGGGCGGATGCGCTGCGCAGGTCATGGCCGGCTACCGAGACCTTGCCGGAAGAGACGGGCAGCAAGCCACAGAGCATGCGGAAGGTGGTGGTCTTGCCCGCGCCATTGGCCCCGAGCAGGCCGAAGATCTCTCCGCGCCCCACGGAAAAGCTGAGTTTCTTCACCGCAATGAAATCCCCGAAGCGGCGCTCCAGGTGTTCTACTTCGATGGGCTTGCCTCCGGTATTGGTTGTTTCCACCCGTCTGATCTCGGGGGTGGCCTGGATGGCGTCTCCGGTGTTGCCCAGGCGATTGATGAAGGCATCTTCGAAACGGGGTGGCACGGCTTGTATCTGCAAATCCGGGGTGTCCGGCAGCAGGCTGTCCGCTTCCGGCGCAATACCCGGGGCGGTAATGATGCGCACCCGGTCGCCATTGATGATGGCGTCGATGACGCCCGGTTGCCGGGACAGGGCAGCCTGCAATCGCCGGGTGGAGATTGACTTGCTGGATGTCTCCCAGGTTCGTCCCTGCATCTCCTGGCTGAACGCCGCCGGGGGCGTCTGTCCCAGCACCTTTCCCTGGTGCAGAAGCACCACTTCGTCGCAGCGTTCCGCTTCGTCCAGATAGGCGGTACTCAACAGCACGCTCATGCCCGCGTCCTGCACCTGGCTGTATACGATCTGCCACAGCTCCCGGCGGGATACCGGATCCACCCCCACCGTGGGTTCGTCCAGCAGCAACAGCTCCGGCGGGCGCACCAGGGTGCAGGCCAGCCCCAGCTTCTGCTTCATGCCGCCGGAGAGCTTGCCGGCGAGACGCCGGGTGAAAGGAGCCAGTCCGGTCATCTGCATCAGCCGGGCGTAACGGGCTTCGCGCGCGGAAACCGGCACGCCCTGCAAATCGGCGTAGAGGTTGAGATTCTCCTGCACGCTGAGATCCTCATACAGGCCAAAGCGCTGGGGCATGTAACCGATTACGGCCTGCACCGCCGCCGGTTCGTTGGCAGCGTCTATGCCCAGCACTTCGATTTTTCCGCCATCGAGCCTGAGCAGCCCGCAGCACAGGCGCATGAGGGTGGTCTTGCCCGCGCCATCGGGGCCGATGAGGCCGGTGACACTGCCGGGTTTCACCTCGATGCTGACGCCGTCCAGCGCCAGTATTTCCTCGTCGCCGTTGCCAAAGCGCTTGCGTACATCGCGCAATATGAGCGCGGGGCTGTTCATGTCACTTGCAGTCGGGAATGGCAGCGGTGGGTGCCTGCAAATCGATTTCCACTGTTGCCGGCATGCCCAGACGCAGTTCTTCCTGTGGATTGCAGGTGAAAACCCGCACCTGATAGACCAGGCGGGTGCGCAGTTCCGGGGTTTCCACATTCTTGGGAGTGAACTCCGCAGTAGGGGAGATGTAACCCACCCAGCCCGGGTATTTTTTGTCCGGATAGCTGTCGGTGGTAATACTGGCCGCCATGCCGGGCTTGACCCTGCCGAGGAGGCTTTCCGGCAGGTAGGCGCGCACCCATACCGGATTGGCGAAAGCCAGGGTCAGGGCGGGCTTTAGAGGGCTGGCCATGTCGCCGGGTTCGAGGATGCGGGTGCGAATGATGCCGTCTGCGGGAGCGTGAAGCTCCGTATTGGCCAGGTTCTTCCGCGCCACCCGCAATGCGGCCTCGGCGGCTTTGAGATCGGCCCTGGCGGCGGCGATGTCTTCCTTGCGGGGGCCGGCCTGCAGCAGCCTCAGCGTTGCGCGGGCGGCTTCTACCTGGGCCTGGGCGGCATGGGCATTGGATTTTGCGGTTTCCACCTCTTCCCGGGATGCGAGTTTTTTCGCCACCAGGATCTGCAGGCGCTGCCAGGTGTCATGAGCGGCTTCCGCCCTGGCCCTGGCCGCTTTCAGTTCGGCGCTGGCCTTGTCGATTTCCTCGGGGCGGCTGCCGGCCTGGAGCTTGATCAGTTGCTGGCGGCGAGCCTCTGCCTGGGCCTGGGCTTGGGCTACCTGGGCCTGGAACAGCTCCTGGTGCAAGAGTGCCAGAAGCTGGCCCTTGGTAACCTGCTCTCCTTCTTCCACCAGGATTTGGTTCACATGCTCCGAGGCATTGAAAGTGAGCTGGGCCTCGCGGATATCGATATTGCCGAAAAGCGTCAACATGTTGCCGTTGGATGCGGGTGTCTGAAACCTGAGCCAGGCAAAAACAGCAGTGACGACCAGTAGCACCAGAATGATGGGTAGCACTTTCTTCATGGATTTGCCCGTCTGTAGCGAAGCGATGGGGACATCCTAGCAAAAGGCGCCTTCGGCGCAATTGATTCTGGTCACCGGCAAAGGTGGGAACAGGCCGGGCAGGCTCCCGGGGATCGAGGCTGGCGTTAGCGGGTAAAGAACTGCTGTTTCAATGTCGCATGGAGGGTTTTGTCGTCTCCCAGGGGCCGGGCTTCGATGCTAAAGGTAACAGATTCCTGGTTTTCCACCAGAAACTCGCCGATGTAGTACACCGCATCCCCTTCCTTGATTTCACGCAGGGGGATGGTGCGTATTTGCCCGCGGAGATTGCGCGCAGTAACCGTTACTTTTGCCTCCGTCGCAGTGCCGGTGGTATTGGGTACATCCTTGATAATGCTGATGTTGATCAGCGCCCGGTTGGGGCTGCGGCGAATGTCGTACTGCCTGGTCATTTCCGGTGACAGCTCGGTGCTTAAAAAAGCGTTGTGGTGAATCGTATAGCCTGCGGTTTTGGTACTGTTTTCGGCAAATGCCGGAATACTGAGCAGCAGGC
>JAJRUY010000086.1 GCA_024277555.1 Gammaproteobacteria bacterium
AGCGCCTTGTCCTGCAGGCCGTGATTGATGTGAATAGCCTGGATGGGTGCAGGCAGTTGCGCCCGAATTTGTGACAGGGCATGGAGCAATGTCGTGGAATCCATCCCGCCACTGAACGCCACCCAGTAGTGTTGCGGGGTGGGCAATGTTTGCAATTTATGCAACAGCTTCTGTGGAGAAAATGCCATGATCAGAAACCCCGGTCTGCAAGAATCCACTTCCTGTGTTTCGTGCCCCTGTCTATTCCGGTTCGGACAAGATCCGGGACATCAACTTATTCGCTGAACACTCCATAAGACATCAGCCGTTGATAGCGATTGTCAAGCAGCTCGTCCGGGGATTTCCCCTGGAGCTGCTCCAGAGACTGGATCAATGATTGCTTGAGGCTGGCAGCCATGGCATCCGGATCCCGATGGGCGCCACCCAGGGGTTCGGGCACGATACTGTCAATCAAACCCAGCTCCTTGAGCTTTTCCGAAGTAATGGCCATGGCCTCAGCCGCCTGGGGAGCCTTGTCTGCACTTTTCCACAGGATGGAAGCACAGCCTTCCGGGGAAATTACCGAATAGGTGGCATACTGCAACATCATGAGCTTGTCGGCCACACCAATGGCAAGCGCCCCGCCAGAGCCGCCTTCACCAATGACTATGGCGATAATCGGTGTGCGCAGCCCTGCCATTTCGCGAAGGTTTCTGGCAATGGCTTCACTCTGCCCCCGCTCTTCGGCATCAATACCCGGGTAGGCGCCTGGGGTATCAATAAACGTCAGCACGGGAAGCTTGAAACGCTCTGCGGTCTCCATCATGCGCAAGGCTTTCCTGTAACCTTCCGGCCTGGGCATGCCAAAATTGCGTTTGAGCTTTTCCTTGGTGTCTCTTCCCTTCTGGTGACCGATGATCATCACCGTCCGGCCATCGATGCGCCCGATGCCAGAGACGATGGATTGATCGTCCGCAAAAACCCTGTCGCCGCGCAGACCTTCAAAATCATCCACAATGCGTTCGATATAGTCCAAGGTATAGGGGCGCAGGGGATGGCGCGCCAGCTGGGATATCTGCCAGGGATTCAGGGATGAGAACAAGGATTCGGTGAGCTTGCGGCTCTTTTCTTCCAGGCGCTCGATTTCTTCCTGGATGTTGATCTCGGCATCATCGCCCAACAGGCGCAATTCACCGATTTTTGCTTCAAGTTCCGCAATGGGTTGTTCAAATTCGAGAAAATTGAGATCCATAGAGGCAGCTCACAAATTACAGATGTTGCCTATCATACCCCAATTGCCGCTGCTGTATTAACTGAATTCCCCCCGAAATGCAGCACGATGTTGCTGTCTCCAAGCAACTGGCGCAGACGCCGCAACAGCTCATCGTCCACCGTCATCCGCCATTTCTCCCCGAGACGGATCAATGCCGTGGCGTCCTGGCGTTGATAGCGGACGCATACCGGCACCGTTCCTCCCTGGAAATCTCCGAGCAATGCCAGCAGCTGATTACGCACATCCACTGCCGTCCACTTTCGGCTGCGAATCAGTTGCTCGTCCAGCACCAGATCCAGCGCCACCAAATGCTGCTCACGAAAGGATGCAAAGCTGCTGACTTGCTCCGCCCGCAAGCCCAGCCCGCCCCGGTACTCATCGTGAACCAGCTTGCCCTGCACTACCAGCACCTTGTCCACCACCAGCAGATCCCTGCAACATTCGAAGGCTTCATTGAACAAAGTCAGCTCAATACGCCCGGTTTTGTCATCCAGCAACACGCTGGCCATCATGCCCCGCTGGGTGGTGCGTTTGTTTACCGCCATCACCAGCCCGGCAATCGTTACATCCTTGCCCCGGCCATATCCTCTCTGGCTGTCGTCCAGAGACAGGTTGCCGATGCGGGAGACAAGCTCCTTCAGTTCCGGCTCATAAAAGTCAATGGGGTGGCCAGTAAGAAACAGCCCCAGGGTTTCCTTTTCGCCGCGTAGACGCTGCTCGTCGCTCCAGTCAGCCACATCATCGGGAATGATGCCCATGGCGGGCGGCGCTTCCGGTTCACTCAGGCCAAACAGATCACTCTGCCCGGCGGCTTGCAGGGCATGGTGCTGTTCCGCCATTTTCAATGCCAGGGGAAGTTGCACCATTAGGGTGGCGCGATTACCGCCCAGCTCGTCCAGGGCTCCGGCCCGCACCAGGGATTCCAGTACCCGGCGGTTGCATTTGCGCAAGTCGATGCGGCGGCAAAAATCGAACAAATCCTGAAACGATCCGCCCTCCTTGCGCGCTTTGATAATGCCCTCTATGGCAGACTCCCCCACCCCCTTGATCGCACCCAGGCCATAGATGACCTTGTCATCACCATCCACGGCAAATTGGTATTCGGAGCGGTTGACCTGGGGGGGCAACACCTGCAACTCCATCTCCCGGCATTCTTCGATGAGATGCACGACCTTGTCGGTATTATCCATATCCGCCGACAACACCGCCGCCATGAAGGCCGCCGGGTAATGGGTTTTCAGCCACAGGGTCTGGTAGGACACCAGGGCATAGGCGGCGGAGTGGGACTTATTGAAGCCATAACCGGCAAAATGCGCCATGAGGTCGAAGATTTGCACCGCCAGGGCTTCGTCCACACCCCGCTCTACAGCGCCCTTGCGGAAAAGCTCACCCTGCTTTTCCATTTCCTCCGGTTTTTTCTTGCCCATGGCGCGACGCAGCAGATCCGCGCCACCCAGGGAATAACCGGCCAGCACCTGGGCGATCTGCATCACCTGTTCCTGATACAGGATTACGCCATAGGTGGGTTTGAGGATGGTTTCCAGGCTGGGATGCAGATATCTGGCTTGCTGATGCCCATGTTTGCAGGCGATGAAATCATCTACCATGCCAGTGCCCAGGGGGCCAGGACGATACAGGGCCACCAGTGCGGTGATCTCATCAAAGCAATCCGGCTGGAGCTTGCGGATCAGTTCCTTCATGCCGGAGGATTCGAGCTGAAACACCGCTGTGGTGGCTGCGGACTTGAGCAGCCGGAAAGATTCCGGATCGTCCATGGGAATGGCGTTGATGTCCACCAGCTCCAGTCCCTGCTGTTTGCGCTGGCGATTTATGGTCTTGAGCGCCCAGTCGATGATGGTCAGGGTACGCAGCCCCAGAAAATCGAATTTGACCAGCCCCACTGCCTCCACGTCGTTCTTGTCGAACTGGGTGACCAGGTTGCTGCCATCCGCTTCACAGTACAGGGCGGTAAAATCCGTAAGCTTGCCCGGTGCAATCACCACACCGCCGGCATGTTTGCCTGCATTGCGGGTCAGTCCCTCCAGTTGCAGGGCCATATCGATAAGCTGGGTGACTTCTTCGTCACTCTCGTAGGCCTGCTTCAACTCTTCACTTTCTTCCAGAGCCTTGTTCAGGGTGATGCCCAGATCAAAAGGCACCATCTTTGCGATGCGGTCGGTAAAGCCGTAGGGGTGCCCCAATACCCGTCCCACATCGCGCACCGCTGCCTTCGCCGCCATGGTGCCGTAGGTGATGATCTGGGATACTGCCTCGCGCCCATACCGCTCCGCCACATAGTCGATCACTTCATCACGCCTGTCCATGCAGAAATCGATATCGAAATCCGGCATGGATATACGCTCCGGGTTGAGAAAACGCTCGAACAGCAGTTCATGTTCCAGGGGGTCCAGATCGGTAATCTTCAGAGCATAGGCTACCAGGGATCCCGCTCCCGAGCCCCGGCCCGGCCCTACGGGAATCCCCTCATCCCTGGCCCATTGAATAAAATCCGCGACAATAAGAAAGTAGCCGGGAAAACCCATGTCGATGATGACACCCAGTTCGGTCTCCAGTCGCTCGTCATAGGGCCGGCGTTTTTCCGCAAAATCCCCCGCTTCCGGGTCAAGAATTTTCTGCAGCCGCTCTTCCAGCCCCTTTTGCGACAACTGACGGAAAAATTCATCCATGGTCAGCCCCCGGGGTACGGGAAAGTCCGGCAAATAATCCTCGCCAAAGGTCATTTCCACGGAACAGCGGCGGGCGATTTCCACGCTGTTTTCCAGTGCTTCGGGGATATCGGAGAACAGCTCGGCCATTTCCCCGGCGGTGCGCAGATACTGCTCCGGCGAATAGTCCTGGGGGCGGCGGGGATCATCCAGAGCGCGCCCCTGATTGACGCACACCCGCACTTCGTGGGCATCGAAATCTTCCGGCTTGAGAAAACACACTTCATTGGTGGCGACCACGGCCACTTGGCGCTGCTGGGCCAATGTCACGCTGGCATGCAGGCAGGCTTCTTCGTTGGGCCGGCCGGTGCGCACCAGTTGCAGGTAGTAGCGGTCGCCAAACAGTTCCAGCCAGTGATCCAGCAATTCATTTGCCAGCACTTCATTTCCCGACAGCAGGGCGCGCCCCACATCGCCATCCCTGCCGCCGGACAAGGCGATCAGACCCTGACAGCTTTTACTGTCCAGCCACTGGCGGTCGAGCATGGGTTTACCCAGGTGCTGCCCATGCTGATAGCCCCGGGAGACCAGCTCCCGCAGGTTGCCATAGCCAACATCATTCTGCGCCAGCAGCAGCAACCGGTCTGGCTGATTGATCTGCTCGGCATTGCGCAACCACAGATCCACCCCAAACAGGGGCTTGATGCCCGCTCCCGTAGTGGCGCGATAGAATTTGACCAGGGAAAACAGGTTGAACTGATCCGTGACCGCGATTGCCGGCATGCCCTGTTTCTCCAGGGCGGATACCAGCGACTTGATGCGCACCACGCTGTCCACCATGGAATATTCGGTGTGCAGATGAAGATGTACGAAGCGGGGTTCCATGGCGGGGTTATTCTATCACCGGAGCGGGATATTCGTCCCGACTCGTTCCAGCCGAAAAAGTGCCAACAGTATCAAACCAGCACAGGGACAAGCCGAAATCCCGTCCATTCACCATTCGTGACGGCAGAGAAAGGCCCTGCCAGAACTGTTTATACGCTGGCCACCCTCAGGGTGCCAAAGCCAGCAATCAGTTGGGAAAGCGTCGCAGCAAGACTGCGCCGCCCATTAGCATCAACAGCGCCCCAAGCAAGATAATCGCCCACTCGCCCAGCGTGGGTATCGACTCCACCTTGCCACCAGCGGTGCGGGTTTCGATCTGGATCTTCCGGGCAATTTCCTGCGCATATGCAGTGAAATCCGCAGTTACGGTGACAAAACCATCGCTGCCACCCGCTGGTTGTGGAAACACGATGCTCTCAAGGTAGGTGACATCGACTCCTGATCCCACACCCAATGCATTGAGCGCATCGATACCGGCCAACTGGGCAGCGGTTGATGCAGCTGCGGCCGCTGTAGCATCGTCCGGATCACCATCGGTGGAAAGGTCGATGATCTGCCGGGCAGACGCCGGGGCGGCGCCATTGATCTGGGCCACTGCCTCGTTGATGCAACCGGCCATGTTAGTGGTGCCGCCTCCTTTGGTGATATTCCGGACCTGGCTGGTTAAGCTGGCGACATTGGCCGCCGTAACTGCAGTCGGCGGAAGCTCGACAGAGACGCTGCTGCCAGCGACCAGTCAGGAGAGGTGTTTGCACCGGGAACAATAATGCCGAATATGCTTAAGGCTTCATTTCTGACGGGATCAAAAAAATGGTTCTTGGCACGGGTCGCAGTCTCCTCATCTTCGAACTTCGCGCCCCAGCCGATTAGGGTTTTGATGGTGGACTTGTAACCGGGATCATTAGGATCTTCATATTCCTTTATCCACTCCAGTACCCATTTTG